>DASRQX010000349.1:0-7667 GCA_035696165.1 Acetobacteraceae bacterium
GCCCGTCGTTGCACGGCTGGCGCCTCCGGTCGGGCTTCGCCCTCCCTACAACACCAGCCGCGCAACGACTTTCTCACCTTGATTGTCGCGCGGTCTCACCTTGATTGTCGCGCGGCAGCTCAGGGTGATTCACCTAGGGTGCTGCTCGGATGGCGCGCTTGGCCTCGGCAAAGGGCACTGAGTGCTAGCAGGAATGATCCCGTAACAACTGGCGCACACGGTGCGGCATGCCGGGGCGTTAGGCCGCCGTGTTCCTCTATCGTTCTCCCCGGCCCACCATCAGGCATGCCCGACGATCCGCGGTTCCTGCTCGATGTCCGCTGCGCTGATCTGACCGGCTGGTGGTTGCATCTGGACTGCCCGGCGTGCGGCAGCCGGTCGGTCGACCTACCCTCCCGATTGATCGAGGGCCGAACCCCGGGCCTGCGCTTGGGCGACGTGCTGCGCGGATTGCGGTGCCGTCAGTGTCGCGGGCGGCCGCCGCGCGTCATGATGGTCACCAATCCGGCGGACCGGGCACACGGGCGGCCAGCACCAGGCGGCTGGTGCGTCGAGGTCACGTTGCCTGATCCGGGGTATCTGGGTGCGATGTGAGGCGGTATCTCGCGGAGACCGCTTTCGGAGCACCAAGCTCTGCGGGCCGATTCCGAACCGCGGAGGGGTGAGTCATTCCGCTGCACTATGTCGAGATGGTTGGCTGAACCGTGCTGTCACCGGGTCCAACCGGCTGATCAGAACAGGGTGCCGTGGATGCTGGTGGTGTGATCCGTTGCCGCTTGACCGACCGTGTCGACGGCGTGAATGACATAGTGCGTGTCGTCCAGGCCCGCCGAGAACAACAAGCCCTGGAGCGCTGCCGTCACCGCGCTGGGCGATCCACTTACTGTGTAGACGCCGTTGACGTTGTGGCTGTGATCCGCCGCAGCGTTCGGATCGGACAACACACCGTAGAAGAGGGCAGTGGTGTTCGCGTTGCCGGTGTTCTCAACCCGGGTGATCGTGACGGTCTCCGTTTGACCAGGGATCGGGTCTCCGATCACCACTTTGCCGAACGGATGGATTGGCCAGCCGGGCGCCGATTGTTGGTTGGCTTGCGTGCCAGTGATCGTTGGCAGCAGAACCAATTCGATCTCGGTGCCACCATGTCCGTCGTTGATGGGCCTGAAGGTCCCGACGCCAGGAGTAATAAGCGTCAGCTTGTCCGTGACGCCGCCGCTGGTCACCGACAAGATATGCGTCGTCGAATCGTAGGATGCCGCTGCGCCCTGTGCGAAGGTCAGCCCGGCGAGGTCTATTAGCTCGCCGGTGCTGAAGTTGACGATGCTGTTTCCGAAGTTGTGGTTCGATAACGCAGCGTTCTCAATAGCGAGTGTCTCGGTGCCATGGGCGAAAGTGATCGCACCCGTTCCCGCCGCACCCAACGCAGCAACGTCCAGCGTCCCGGCATAGATCGTCCAGGCCGTAGCTGCCGTGGTGGACCCTGTCAGCGTCCAGGTGCTGGTGCCGGTCTTCTCGAAAACGCCGAAGCCTTGATACTGGGTTCCGATCTGCGAGGCATCGAACGACGCAATTCCAACACCGCCAAGTGCCAAGGTGTCGGCGGTGCTGAAGGCAACCACCTTGCCGACGATTGTCGAGCCGGGGTCGAGTTCGAGTTTGTTTGTGCCGCCGGTGAAGTCGATAGCGTCGGCTTGGGTGACGCCATCGCCACTCAGCCCGCCCTTGATCGTGTTGCTGTTAATGATCGTGAGGTAGGCGCCCACAATGCCTGCGCCGCCTGCGCCTGGATTGCCCGCAGTGCCAATGTTGGCATTCCCGGGGCCGCCGCCATTGCCGCCATTGCCGCCAGCTACCGTGCCGGAATTAGTGAAGGTAGCACCCGCCGGGTCCGTCGTCGTGAACTGCACGCCCACACCGCCATCTCCGCCATCGCCGCCAAAGGTGCCCGAGTAGAATGCTCCCGCCGCTCCGCCGTCGCCGCCTTTGCCGCCCGTGATGGTGCTGTTGTTACTGTTGTCGCCTGTGCCGGTGACAATTGCGCCGTAGCCGCCAGCGCCGCCTCCGCCCCCGCCTCCAGTAGTTGCAATGAAGCCCGCACCAGCGCCGTTCCCACCGTTACCCCCGTTGCCTCCAGTCAGAGGCGAGGTGTTGCTAATCGTGGTCTGGCCGGCGCCGTTGCCGTTGTAGCCGCCGCCGCCGCCGCCACCGCCGATGCCACCAGGCTTGCTCGTTGCGCTTTGGCCATTGGGGCTGCCCGACGTGCCGCCCGCTCCGCCGATGCCGTCGGCGCTGTTGCCACCAGTTCCGCCACCCGCGCCGCCACCACCGCCGCCGCCTGAAAATAGACCGTCGTGGCCCACATTGTCAGGGGAGGTGAAGCCTGTGCCACCTGCCCCGCCTGGCCTAGTTCCCGTTCCGCCAAAGGGAACTCCATTGCCTCCCGCCCCGCCAGCCATCGAAATGCCACCCTGTTGTTGCCTCGTTACAGCCAACGTTCCTAACACAGTCTTCCGGGACTCGCCGCTGAGCATGTCATGACGGTTGGGGAGCGGTGGTCAGACTAAGGACGGTATCGGAACGGAAATGGACGTATAGGGCGGGCTGAGAGAGGTCAACAAGATTCACATAGCGTGTGCGCCTCAGGTCGCGTTTCCCGGCTCGCGCGACCCGGTTTGCTTCGTAGTGAACTGCCGCGGTCCTTCGATGAATAGCTTTTCTGCTCCGCGATCTGTTTCAAAACACCCTCCGTCACGCCGGCTTGAGGGACGGGCTGAACACCAATCGATGGCTCACAACGGTCATCGCCTCCGGCTGGCCAAGGCGCCGCACAGCTACCATTCGACCGCGCTCCCAGTACGCGATCTCTGGCGGATTCTGGCCGAGCACCACCCCAATAGAAGCCGGCCCCAAGGGTTTCGTAGGCAGTGAGCAACACCACGATATGACCACCGCGCTGAAGATGGTCGAGCGCCAGCGGTATTTCATCCGACCTTCGTGCGTCGGACGCTCCCCCACTTTGATGATCCCGGCAGGACAGTTGACACCTATCGCTGCTAGAACGCAACGGTGCGGCCCGAGACAGAGGTATTGGTTTATGAGAACCCTTTCGATCATGACCCGTCAGCAGACGGGCGAATGCACTCGCGCGGGCTAGTCCCGCGCCTCTGGCCCGAGCAATGGCATACGACGCGGGCGGACGCACCGACCGTTCCGCCACCGCTGCTGACCGATCTGCCTGAGCGAATGAATGTGTTCGAACCCTACACTCATGTGGTGGCACTCAAGCTTAAGAATGGGCGCACCCAACTGATTATGTGGGGGGAAATCAAATCCGGCGATGCGACGCGATTTCGGGACGCCATGGATCAAGTGTCGCGACCAATCTCGGAGCTTCTGATCATCGGGTCGCCGGGTGGTATCTTGGAGGAAGGTCTCCAAATCGGCCGGATTATTCATCAGAACAAGCTGGCAAGAGGAAATTGATCTTTCCAAGGATACAATCACGATGCCGAGGCGCTTCGCCCAACTGCGGGGGCTCACCATCGAATCACTTTGCCTCGAACAGAATGCCGTGCTGCAAACCGCCGAAATCGCAGAGTACCTGCAGAGATGCGGCTGTCGATGCATTTCCTCGGTGTGTTCGCCAATATCGGCAACGCTTTGCCGGTGCCGATGACACGTGACCAGCTTCGTGAGTATAACATTACGAATACCGATTGATGTGTTGCAGTTCGGGGCGATCAGGGAGCCAATAAATGCCTTACGGCTGGCAACTATAATAACTGTGGCGAATACGAGGAATATGGAAACGATCAGCCTCGGCATCACGAGAGCCGAGTTTTGACGCTTATAAGACCGATGCCCAACCTTCCATCTCCCAACTGGGAGAAGAGATCTCAAGGCAACCCGAATACGACTCCTCAATCCGCTTAGAACGCGTCCCGGGCCAGCCTCTGACGGGTAGCAAATTCGCCGGCGGCGAAAAAAACTAAATGCTACGCACGTCGATATCGAATTGCGCAATTCAAACTCAGACGGGTCCTCAATATCGTCGAGTTCGCCGAGCTGATGGCCGCGGTGGCGGCCTGAAAGGCATATGCTTGGGCAGTTTTGCCGGGAAGGGCAACACTATCGCTGAGAATGGCACCGTTGAACCGGTCTTTTCGCAAAGTTGGCCGGAGAGGCTGATTATTGCCCTCCTCGTGCCTCGCTGGTGGTGGCTTGTGTCGAAGCAGGAAGGAGGTGACGTGCTGGCGCTTGCGCCGGTAGTCTTCAACTGCCATCGCGCGCGTCCGCACCAAGTCCCGGATTGCCTCGTGCGTTTCGTCGGGAACCCACACTGCCGTCAGTTCGCCGGCTCTCAGCAGGCGTGCCAACGACAGCGCATCCCGCCGATTGGTCTTCACCCGCTCGCCCGGACGACGCGGGATCAGCGATGGCGCCACCACCACGCAGTCATGTCCGAGAGCCAGGATCTGGCGATATAGCCCATAGCCGGTCGGACCCGCCTCATAGACATCAGATTGGCGGTGGCTCTTCGACCGTCATGGGTGGGTGGGTGATCACCCTCCAGCAACGGCTCGTTGCAAGCGTGCAATTGCGCCAGGCAAGCCGCGTACCTTGAGGACTCGGCCAGTGGCGTCGTACTCCTCGGAGAGCACCCGGGCGCTTTCATAGACGTCGCCGAGGAGCCCTTGTTTGGCATAGGGGAGCACAAGCTCGTCCTCCACCATAGAGGCCTCGAAGAACGCGATGATGGTCTCGCGCAGTGCGGCCACGTCGGTCGGCGACTTCGAGGAAAGCAGGATTGCATCCGGGTGCCGGGCAAGCAGAGCGGTGCGAGCATTCTCGTCCACCCGGTCGATCTTGTTGAGGAGCAGGCGCGATGGCACGGCATCGGCTCCGATCTCCCGCAACACAGCGCGGCTCACCTCGAGCTGTGCCTGGTAGGTTGGATCGGACGCATCAACCACGAACAGCAGCAACGATGCCTCGAGCGCCTCGTCCAGCGTGGATTTGAACGATGCGACGAGGTCATGCGGCAGCTGCTTGATGAAACCCACCGTATCCGAGACGAGCACGCGCGGCTTCGCTTCCGGCTTCAGCGCGCGCACCGTCGTGTCGAGTGTGGCGAAGAGCTGGTCCGCAACCAGCACCTCGCTGCCAGTGAGTGCGCGCATGAGCGACGACTTTCCGGCATTTGTGTAGCCCACGAGTGCTACACGCAGCTGGTCGCGGCGGGCGGACCGGCGCTGCTCACTGTCTCGCTGGACGTGTTCCAGCTGCTCCTTCAACTCGGCTAGGCGATCGCGAATGTTGCGGCGGTCCAGGTCGAGGTCGCTTTCACCCGCGCCCGCCCCGCGCTTGCGTTCGCCGTCCGATGCAGACTCCCGCAGCCGCGGCGCCACATATTTCAAGCGTGCCATCTCCACCTGCAGCTTGGCCTCGCGGCTGTGGGCATGGCGATGGAAGATCTCTAAGATCACGCTCGTCCGGTCGAGAACCTGCGCTCCAGTGGCATTCTCGAGATTGCGTGCCTGACTCGGCGATATCTCATGATCGACGATGATGAATTCCGGCCGACGTGCGTCCGATTGTGGCTCGAGTGCGGGGACATCCGGTTTTGTCGCCTCAGCATTCTCGAAGCGCGCGCGTGCCTTCGATTTCTGGGGAGCCGTCCATCCCCCCACAACCCCGGTCCCGCCGGTGATCGCCGCCAGTTCCGCGAGCTTTCCCTTGCCCAACACCGTCAGGCCGCCGATGCCGTCGCGCTTCTGTGACACCGACCCTGCGACCTCGTAGCCAAGGGTCTCAACTAGTCGGCCAAGCTCCTTGAGGCTCGCCTCGTGTGCGGCGTCGTCAATGCTATCGAGTTGGATGCCGACGAGGATTGCCCGCGGCACGGGCTGGTTTGTTTCCATGGTCGGGAGGTTAGCACGAACGCGCAGAGCCGCGCCGATGGGGTCGGCTATCTGAGGGGATCTGAGGTTCGTTCTGCGCAAGGGGGACGGGGTTGTCGACTACCTCAACTTGTCTTGCCCGGTATCGTGGAGCAAGTCTGTGGACCTGCGGGGGAAGCCTGGCAGGCCTGTTTCTGCAGAGCCGATGGTTCGCCGGGCCGAGAATCACGGCGAACGGAACATCGCCGGAAAAGGCCGCGGGCCTCATAGCACGCTGTTTGGCCCTGGAAGTGGCCGGCAATCCCCGCCAGGACACACGGAGGCGCGGTTGGCGGCCTCGCCTGTTCCCGCCCTTGACCCGCCCGCCTGCACTAGCGCAAGGCCGCGCGCATCATGAGTGCCACCGATGTCGTAATCCTGGGCGCCGGCGCCGCCGGCCTGATGTGCGCACTCACCGCCGGCCGGCGCGGACGGCGCGTGGTGGTGCTGGACCATGCGCGCCAGGCCGGCGAGAAGATCCTGATTTCCGGCGGCGGGCGCTGCAACTTCACCAATCTGCACTGTGGGCCGGAGCGGTTCCTGTCGGACAATCCGCACTTCTGCCGCTCCGCTCTCGCACGCTACACGCCGCGCGATTTCCTCGACATGGTGGAGCGGCATCGCATCGTCTGGCACGAAAAGACCCTGGGGCAATTGTTCTGCGACGGCTCGGCGAGGGAGATCGTGGCAATGCTTCTGGCGGAATGTGCCGCCGCCGGTGTGGACATCCGGTTGCAGCAGCGGATCGGCGCGGTGTCGCGCGCCGACCGTTTTCGGGTGGAAACCGACGCCGGCCCGATCGAGGCCGCCTCCCTGGTGCTGGCGACCGGCGGCCTGTCGATCCCGAAAATCGGGGCCACCGGATTGTCCCATGAGCTGGCGCGGCGCTTCGGCCTTAAGCTGACCGCTATCTGCCCTGGGCTAGTGCCGCTGCTGCTCGGCGGGGCGGACCTTTCCCGGATGGCGGGCCTGGCTGGGGTGTCGGCCAGCGTAGGTGCAAGCTGCGGCAAGATGCGGTTCGACGAAGGCATGGTGGTCACCCATCGCGGATTGTCGGGCCCGGCAATCCTGCAGATTTCCTCGGTCTGGCGCGCTGGCGAGGCCGTGCACATCGATCTGTTGCCGCAGGCAGCGGCAGGGTTCCTGCGCGCGCGCAAAAGGGCGCGCGAGAAAGCGGGGCTGCGCGGCGTGCTGGGCGCCATGCTGCCGCACCGCCTGGCCGATGTTTTCCTGCCGGTCAACGCTGCCGTGCGCCCGATCAGCGAGGTGCCGGATCGCGATCTCGCCACTCTGGAAACGGCCTTGCGTAGCTGGCAGGTTCGTCCGACCGGCACGGAAGGATATGCCAAGGCCGAAGTAACGGTGGGCGGCATTGCCACCACGGCACTGTCGCAACGAACCATGCAGTCCAACGCGGTGCCGGGCCTGTTCGTGATCGGCGAGGCGGTGGACGTAACCGGCTGGCTGGGCGGCTATAATTTCCAATGGGCCTGGGCCAGCGCCTTCGTCGCGGGCGAGGTTGCATGATGATGCCGACGGCTAGCCGGCCGCGGCGGGTGGGCTGGTCAGCGCAGTTCCACTTATCGCAGACCATCACCCGCCACATATCGAGGAAGAAGTTGCCGACGGTACCTTCGCCGCGGAACGCGCGGATGATTGCCGCCAGCGCGCAGAAACCGATCGACGCCGACAGGAACATGTTCGGCAGGATGAAGAAGATCTGGCTGA
>DASRQX010000350.1:0-10994 GCA_035696165.1 Acetobacteraceae bacterium
CGCTGGTTCCGCAAGCGTGGGCGGTCATGACTTGAGCCGCGGACCACCACCGCGCACACTCCGCCGACGAAAAAGGGGGAACCGCCATGTCGCTGTTCGAGAAGGGCGCCGTCACCGGCGTCGGCGAGACCGCCTATATGCGCGGCACCGACCGCACGCCGTTGTCGCTGCAACTGGAAGCCTCGCTGAACGCGATCGCCGATGCCGGGTTGAGCCCGCGCGACATCGACGGCGTGATCCCCTACGGCACCAGCGCGGTCGCCGAGGATTTCGTCACCAATTTCGGCATTCCCGACCTGCGCTTCTCCGCCACCACGCCGATGGGCGGCGCCAGCCCGGTCGCGGCGATCCAGTGCGCCATCGCGGCGATCTCCGCCGGCATCTGCAACCATGTGCTGCTGTCGCTCGGCCGCACCGGCTATTCCGGCGGACGCATCGGCGCGCGGGTGACACAGATGCCGCAGTTCCACGTGATCGGCGAGTTCGAGATGCCGTCTGGCGCCATCGCCCCAGCGCAGCTCTACGCCGCGATGGCGCGCCGACACATGGAGCTTTACGGCACCACCAGCCGCCAATTCGCCGAGATCGCCATCAGCACACGCCACAACGCGACGCTGAACGCCAACGCAACAATGAAGAAGCCGATCACGCTGCAGGATCATCAGACCTCGCGCATGATCTCCGACCCGCTGCGGCTGCTGGATTGCAGCCTGGAGAGTGACGGCGGCGCCGCGGTGGTGATCAGTTCCGCCGAGCGGGCGCGCGATCTGCGCAAGCCGCCCATCGTGGTGATGGGCATCGCCGAGGGCCACCCGGACTCGCCCAGCGCGATCACGCAACGACCCGACATGACCAGGCTGGGTCTGGCGAAAGCAGCGCCAAAAGCCTTCGCCATGGCCGGCGTGACGCACGGCGACATCGACGTGGCCGAGATCTACGACTGCTTCACCTATATCGTGCTGTGCCAATTGGAGGACGCCGGCTTCTGCAAGAAAGGCGAGGGCGGTGCCTTCGTCGAAAGCGGCGCCATCCGCCTGGACGGCAAGTTGCCGATCAACACGCATGGCGGGCTGCTGTCGCAGGCTCACATGGCCGGAATGAACCACATCGTCGAGTTGATGCGCCAGTTGCGTGGCGAGGCCGGCGCGACCCAGGTGCGCGATGCGGAAATCGGCCTGGTCACCGGCTATGGCGACATGGGTGACGGCTCGATCGCCATCATGCGGAGGGCCTGACCATGAGCGACATTTACGCCAAGCCTTTACCGCACCCCACCACCGACACGCTGCCCTATTGGGACGGCCTGAAGGCCCGCCGATTGCGGCTGCAATGCTGCGCCGAGTGCGGCAAAATCAGGCACTATCCGCGCCCGGTCTGCGACGCCTGCTGGTCGATGAACGTCGCGTGGAAGGACGCCTGCGGCAAGGGGCGCGTGCATTCGTGGACCGTCACGCATCACGCCTTCCATCCAGGTTTCAAAGCGGAGCTGCCGTACGCGCTGGTGACCGTCGATCTGGACGAGGGCGTGCGAATGAACGCGCGGCTGCGCGGGCTGGATCCGGAGGAGCTGCGCGTCGGCCTGCCGGTCCGGATCGAATTCGAACCGGTTACTGCTGATATCACACTGCCAGTCTTCGTGCCGGAGCACTGACACATGGCCGATCTGCTTGAAACAACCCGGGATGGTGTTGCCACGCTGACGCTCAACCGCCCGGAGCGGCTGAACGCCTTCTCCCCGGACATGATGGCGTCGTTGCACGAGGCATTGCCGCGACTCGGCGCCGATCCCGCGGTCGGCGCGATCGTGCTGACCGGCGCCGGTCGTGCCTTCTGCGCCGGCGGCGACGTCAAGACCATGGGCAAGCGTGCCGAACGCAGCTTCGAGCAGCGGGTGGAAGACCTCCGCAAGATGCACCGGTTGCCGCTGACGATGCGCACGCTGCCCAAGGTGATCATCGGCATGATCAATGGCCCCGCGATCGGCGCCGGGCTGGGACTGGCGCTGGCGTGCGACCTGCGCATCGCGGGCAGTTCGGCGCGGTTCGGTACCGGGTTCGGCAAGCTCGGCTACTCGGGTGATTTCGGTGGCTGCTGGCTGCTGACCCGCCTGGTCGGAACGGCGAAGGCGCGCGAGCTTTATCTGCTCGGCGACATCATCGACGCGAATGAAGCCGCCGCGCTCGGCATGGTGAACCGCGTGGTGGACGACGCCGTGTTGCACGACGCGACTTATGCCTGGGCGGGCCGCGTCGCCGGCGGGGCACGCGTGGCGTATGGCTACATGAAGCGCAACCTCCACGCCGCGGAAACCGAGCCGCTCGCCACGGTGCTGGAGATGGAAGCGGTGCACCAGGCCCGCACCGCGCAGACCGAGGATCATGCCGAGGCGGTTGCGGCATTCACCGAGAAGCGCGCGCCGATATTCCGCGGACGGTGATACTTCCGGGCTAGCCAGAACGCACGACATTCGCCACAGTTGCGGAAGAAAGAGTCCGCCGGGCACGATCGGGCGCAAGACGACGAAGGGGAGGAAAATGGCCGTCTGGCCCGGTGCTTGTATGACAGTGGTTTCCGCAAGGCGACGCCGAGAGATAAACGAATCACCGCGTTGTGCGCGCGACCGCCTGGCTCGTCATGCCGGCGAAGGCCGGTATCCACGACTTTCTTTGCTGCGACAAAGACAAGTCGTGGATACCGGCCTTCGCCGGCGTGACGGAGCGGGCGCCGACGGCGACCTACTTGACGCACTTACTTCTGGGCTTCGACCAAGTACTCGTGCGGCGCGTTGGCGGGGACAGCAAATGCCCCAGCCCCGCATTCACGCATAGGCATGGACGTCTCCCTGGACCTTCTCGGCAACGCAATGATCTCCGGCCTGCTGCTCGGCGGATTCTACGCCGCCGTCACAATCGGGGTAACCATCTCCTTCGGCATGCTGGACGTGGTGAACATCGCGCATCCGGCCTTCATCATCCTCGGCTCCTACATCGCTTACATCGCCAACACCACGCTCGGCGTCGATCCGATTCTCGCCAGCATCGTGGTTGCTCCCGCGTTCTACGCACTCGGCGTCTCGATCTATCAAATCTACTACCTCGCCTTCGAGCGCCACGGCGACAAGCCGTTGCAAGGCCTCGCCTTCTTCTTCGGCCTGCTGTTCATCACCGAAGTCACACTGGTCCTGGTGTTCGGCGTCGACTATCGCCTGGTGGAGGCCCCATATATCGGCCCCAGCCTGCATCTCGGCGTAATCGAGCTTCCGGGACGGCTGCTGGTGCCCTGCCTGGTCGCGCTGGCGATGGTGGGCGCGCTGCATCTGTTCACATCCAGAACATTCGTCGGCCGTGCCATCCTGGCAGTCGCGCAGGACCAGTTGGCGTTACGCCTGATGGCAGCCGATCCGGTGCGGATCAAGCGCATCGCCTTCGGCCTGTCGATCGCCACCGCCTCGGTGGCCGGCGCGGTGCTGATCGTAATCCAGCCGGTCGAACCATCGATCGGGCGCGACTATATCGGCCGGGTGTTTGCGATCTGCGTGATGGGCGGCCTGGGCAGCTTCGCCGGCACGCTGGTCGCCGCGATGACTCTGGGCATTGTCGAGAGCCTGACTGCCACATTCTACGGCCCGTCCTGGACGCCGGCGGTGGCGTTCGGCTTTCTGCTGATCACGCTGGCGATCCGGCCGAGTGGGCTGTTCGGCCGCACCTAGGACATGAAGACCGTAAGGTTCCTGCCGCTGATCCTGCTCGCCTCGGCGGTGGTGTTCATTGCCGCGCGGCTGATCGGCAACCCGTACGTGTTCTTCGCCGGCTACGTGGTGCTGCAATACATCGTTCTTTCGACGGCGTGGAACATCCTTGGTGGCTACACCGGCTATGTGAATTTCGGCACGCCGGCTTTCCTGGCGATCGGCGCATATGCCTCGGTCGCGCTGTACAAGATCATACCGCTGCCAATCCCACTCTTGATGCTGATCGGCGGTGTGTTGTCCGGTATCGTCGGGTTGGGCACCGGCTATCTGACATTGCGGCTGCGCGGCGCATACTTCTCAATCGCCACGCTGGCGTTGTCGGTGGTGGTGCAGACGCTGGTGACGAACTGGGATTTCGTCGGCGGGTCCCGTGGCGCCTACATCATCCGTCCGATGACCGCTCCGCTGATCGGCGGCGGCTACATCGACTATCTTTGCCTGTTGATGCTGGCGCTGGCGGTGATCTCGATGGTGATTGCGCGGGCGATCGAACACTCGAAGCTTGGCACCGGATTTGCAACGATTCGCGACGATGAGGCAGCGGCCGAGGCGTCCGGTGTGCCCACCCTGCGCCTCAAGCTGCTGGCCACTACGCTGTCCGGCGCGCTGATGGGCATGGCCGGCGCGCCGTTGCCGTACTACGTGACCTATCTCGATCCGGCATCGGGATTCAACCTGACCTATGCGGTGAATTCGATTGCCATGCCGCTGATCGGCGGCACGGCAAGCTGGATCGGCCCGCTGATCGGCGCGATCATTCTCGGTACCGTGCAGCAGCTTGTGACGGTGACGATTTCATCCGCCGCCAACCTGCTGATCGTCGGGCTGGTCCTGGTCGGCTTTGTCATTCTGGCACCGAACGGGATCGTCGGGCTGGTGCGAGCGCGGCGATGAGTGAAACGCCCCTGCTGGAAGTCAAGGAACTCGGCAAGCGGTTCGGCGGATTCGTCGCGCTGGAGGGGATCGACCTGGAAGTGCGGCCGGGCGAACGCGTGGGGCTGATCGGTCCGAATGGCTCCGGCAAAAGCACGTTGGTGAACTGCCTGTGCGGCACCCTGCGCCACGAGACCGGCATCGTCCGGTTCGAGGGGCGGAATCTTGACGGGCTGAAGGCGCACGAGCGCACCCGCCTGGGGATGGCCCGCAGCTTTCAGTTGCCGCGCCCGTTCGCCAGCCTGACGGTGGCGGAGAACGTTCGCGTACCGATCCTGTATGTCGTGCAGGCGCGTCTCCGTCGCGACGCCGCGGCGACGGAAGCGCGCTGTGGCGAACTGCTCAACCTGGTAGGGCTGGCGGACAAGTCGGGAAAGCTACCGCGGGACCTGACACAGATCGAGATGCGCAAGCTGGAATTGGCCCGCGCGATGGCCTCCGAGCCGCGCCTGCTGATCGCCGACGAGGCGATGGCCGGGCTGTCGCACGGCGAGGTGGACGACATCCTGGCGCTGTTGCTGCGGATGAACGACGCCGGCGTCACGGTGATCATGATCGAGCACATCATGCGTGCCGTGCTGCATTTTTCGCAGCGGCTGGTGGTGCTGGTGGCGGGGCGCAAGATCGCCGACGGCAACCCGCAAGAGGTCGTGCGCAATCCCGAGGTCGAGCGGGCGTATCTTGGCGAATAGCCTCACCGTGACTGGGATCGAAGCCGGCTACGGCGCGGTGCGCGTGCTGCACGGCGTGTCGCTCACTGTTGGCGGCGGCGAAACGGTCGCGTTGCTGGGCACCAACGGCAACGGCAAATCGACGCTGATGAAATGTGTCATGGGGATGGTGCGGCCGTCCGCCGGCAGTATCGTGGCTGAGATCGACGGGAAGCGGCACGAATTGGTGGGTCGGGCGACGGAGGCGATCGTCGATCTGGGCATCGGCTTCGTGCCCGAAGGACGACGGTTGTTTCCGCGGCTGACGATAACGGAGAACCTGTTGCTGGGCGCGTTCCGCCCGGCGGCACGCGCGGCGATCAAGGACAACCTGGCGTTCTGCCTCGAAACGTTTCCACGACTGGCGGAGCGGCGGGGGCAGCTTGCCGGGTCCATGAGCGGTGGCGAGCAGCAGATGTTGGCGCTGGCTCGCGCGCTGATGTCGGCGCCGCGTATCCTGCTGATCGACGAGCCCTCGGTCGGACTCGCGCCGCTTCTGGTGCGCCGCACGATCGACAAGATCAAAGAGCTGAAGGACGGGCGCCAGCTTACCGTGCTGATGGCCGAACAGAACTTCACCCAGGCGATCCGTATCGCCGATCGTGGCTATGTGATCGTGCACGGGCGGATCGAGTTCGAGGGCAAATCGGCCGAGGCACTCAACAACAACGAGTTGATCCGGCAGTTCTACCTGGGTGCGTAATAACAAAAAGATAGACTCGAGAATTTCCGTCTCTACCCTCTCGCCTTCCGCCAGGCCTCATACCGCGCCTTGTTCTCCGCGTTCGGTGGATACAACCCAGGCAGCGACGCACCATTCTCGACCTCACCCATAATCCAGGTCTCCATGTGCTCCTGCTCGACCGCCTGCTCCACCACGCCGTCCAGCAACGCCAGCGGTATCACCACCGCGCCGTCCTGATCCGCCACCACGACATCGTCCGGGAATACCGCCACGCCGCCGCAGCCAATCGGCTCCTGCCAGTTCACGAACGTCAGTCCGGCCACTGAAGGCGGCGCCGCGGCACCCCGGCACCAAACCGGCAGGCCGGTTTCCAGCACGCCGGCGAGGTCGCGCACCACGCCATCGGTCACCAGCCCCGCCACGCCGCGGCGCTTGATCCGTGCGCACAGAATGTCGCCGAAAATCCCGGCATCGGTGACACCCATTGCGTCCGCAACAGCGATGCACCCCGGTGGCATCGCCTCGATCGCCGCCCGGGTCGATTTCGGTGACGACCACGATTCAGGCGTCGCCAAATCCTCCCGCGCCGGCACGAAGCGCAGCGTAAAGGCACGTCCGACCAGCCGCGGTTGACCGTCTTGCAACGGTTTCGTGCCGCGCATCCACACATTGCGCAGTCCCTTCTTCAGCAGCACCGTCGTCAGCGTGGCGGTTGAGACGCCCGACAGGTCAGCGGCGATCTTGGCGTCAAGGGTCATCACGGGTCTCCTTCGTTGCGCGCTACGGCGAACTGTTTAGCCGAAGCGCGCACGAAGGGAAGGCCGCCGGCCCGTCGCAGATGCCCCGCCTGCCACGCCGTTTGGTACGCCCCTGGCTGACCACACAGCCCGGCTGCTAGTCTCCCCCAACAGGTCGGGGAGAGAAAAATGTCCAGCATCCGGGTTTCGCGCCGCGCATTGTTGTCCAGCGTAGCGGCCGCCGTCGCCGCGGGCGACATGGCGACGGTGCACAAGACCCTGGCGGCGAGCGATCTCGCATCGTCGGGCCTCGTCGGCCAACTGGAAGGCCCGACCATGATCATCGATCCGGCGCAATGGCCGAAGACGTTCCAGGAAGCACCGATGCTCGCCGAGCAGGTAAAGGCCGGGAAACTGCCGCCGGTGGCGCAACGAGTGCCGGCGGAACCGATGGTGTGGAAGCCGCTGAACGAGATCGGCAAATACGGCGGCACCTGGCGCCGCGCCTTCACCGGCCCGGCTGACGGCGAGAACGGCAACCGCATCCAGTCGTCCGACAAGCCGCTGAACTGGAGCGCCGACGGCAGCCGGATCGTGCCCTGCGCGGCAAAGGCTTACGCGCTCAGCGACGATGGCAAGACCTATACGCTGTCGCTGCGGAAAGGCATGAAGTGGTCGGATGGCGCCCCGTTTACCGCCGACGATTTCATGTTTTGGTTCGAGGACATCTACGGCAATCCCGAGATCGTTCCGACGCCGACGCCCGAGATGCGGCCGCAGGGCAAGCCCGGCCGAATGGTCAAGGTGGACGAAACCACCATACGCTGGGAATTCGACGTACCGTATTACCTGTTCGAGGACATCATGGCAGGTGACACGGCGATGGGTGGCGGACAGGCGGTCCGTCAGTCCGCCAAGGTCAGCTTCGGCGCCTATGCGCCGGCGCACTTCCTCAAGCAGTTCCTGCCGAAATATTCCTCGCTGCAGGCGGTGAACGCTCGAGCAAAGCAGGAAGGTTTTGAAAACTGGGTGCAGATGTTGCACTTCAAGAAAGACTGGGAGCTCAACACCGAGGTGCCGGTCCTCGGCCCGTGGCGCAGCGTGCGGCCGATCAACACCGCGATCTGGCTGCTGGAGCGCAATCCGTACTATTATGCTGTCGATACAGCAGGCAATCAGTTGCCATATTTCGACAAGGTGCAGTTCACGCTTGCGGAAAATCTCGAGATCATCAATCTGCGGGCGATGGCCGGCGAATACGACGAGCAGGAGCGTCACATCGACCTGGGCAAATTGCCCGTGCTTTTGGATAACCAGGAGAAGGGCAACTACAAGGTCCACCTCGATCTGGGTTTCGCCGGATCGGACTTCATGTTCCATGTCAACCAAAGCTTCACCGCCGATGCGGAAGTCCGCAAATGGCTCACCAACGCCGATTTTCGCCGCGCGCTGTCGCTGGGCATCGACCGTGACCAGTTGAACGAAACGTTCTGGCTGGGCGTCGGCACGCCCGGCTCTCCGGCGCCGGGCGAGAGCATGCCACAAAGTCCGGGACCGGAATGGCGCAAGAAGTGGTCCACCCTCGACCTGGCGCTCGCCAACAAGATGCTGGATGGCATTGGGCTGGCGAAAAAGGACGGCGACGGCTTCCGGGTGCGCACCGATAATGGTGAGCGGCTGCGCCTGCAGGTCATTGCGATCGCCGCGTTCCTGCCCTATCCCAAGCTGTCCGAGATGGTGGCCGACCAGTGGCGCAAGATCGGCATCCAGGCGGATGTCCGCGAGATGGAGCGCGGACTGGGCTTTGCCAAGGAGACCAATAACGAGCACCAGTTGTTCGTCTGGAACAACGGCGGAACCGAATTGCTTTATCTGTTTCCGACCTGGGCGGTGCCGGTCATTCCCGGCGCTGCGTTCGGACCCGCTTATGCGGACTGGTACTCGTCGGGCGGGAAGCAGGGAACCAAGCCGGACGATCCGAACATCATGAAGATCTTCGAGCTTTATACCGAGGCTTCCGGCCTGAAGTCGGACGGACGCAACCACAATGCGCAGGAGATCTGGAAGATCCTGGTGGACCAGCAATACGGCATCGGCACGGTTGGCCAATCTCCGGCTGGCCTTGGCGTGCGCCTGGTATCGAACCGGCTGGGCAACATCGCCGGCCGCGTCTGCAATGCCCAGCATTGCCGCACGCCCGGGAATTCCCATCCGGAAACCTGGTTCTTCAAGACCTGACCCCGTGCTGAGCTATATTCTGCGCCGGCTTGGATTGGCGGTGATCACCGTCTTCGCCATCACGCTTGTCACCTTCGTCATCCTGAAGCTGCCGCCGGTCGATTTTGTCACCGCCTATGCCGCGCAGGCGGCCGCCTCGGGATCGGCCATCTCACCCGCCGAGGCGGATGCAATGCGGCTCGCCTACGGGCTGAACCAGCCGCTATGGGTGCAGTACTGGAAGTGGCTGTCGATGGTGGCGAGTGGCGACTTTGGCCGCTCCTTCGAATACGGGCGGCCGGTGACCGAGGTGATCGGCGACCGACTGTGGCTGACGATCCTGCTGTCGATCGCCGCCATCGCTGTGACCTGGGTGCTGGCGCTGCCGATCGGCATCTACTCGGCGGTGCGGCAATACTCGTTCGGCGATTACGTATTCACTTTCATTGGCTTCACCGGCCTGGCGGTGCCAAGCTTCCTGTTGGCACTGATCGTGATGTATCTCGGCCTGCGGTGGTTCAACCTGAACCTGAGCGGGTTGTTTTCGCCCGATTACCAGTTGGCGCCGTGGTCGTGGGCCAAACTGCTCGACCTGCTCAAGCATCTGCCGGTGCCAATGCTGATCCTGGCGCTGCCCGGCATCGCGCAACTGGTGCGTATCATGCGCGCGAACCTGCTGGACGAACTGCGCCGGCCCTACGTGGTCACCGCGCGCGCTCGCGGCCTGGCGGAACGACGGGTGATCCTGAAATACCCGGTGCGTGCAGCGCTTAATCCGTTCGCCAGCACGATCGGCTATCTGTTGCCGCAGACGGTCTCCGGCAGCATCATCATTTCGGTGGTGCTCAGCCTGCCCACGGTGGGACCGCTGCTGCTGCACTCGCTGATTTCGCAGGACATGCTGCTGGGCTCTACGATCATCCTGATGCTGGGAGTGCTGACGGTGATCGGCACGCTGCTGTCGGACCTGCTGCTGATGTGGATCGATCCGCGCATCCGCGCCGGTCAGTTGCGATGAGTATCACCGTCACCGACGTCCCGCTGATCACCGAGGCGGAAACCCGCGTCGCGGTGGCGACACAGCGCCAGCTTATCTGGTGGCGGTTCAGGAAGCACAAGCTGGCAGTTGTCAGCGCGGTGATCGTGCTGTTGTTCTACGTGGTTGCGGCGTTCGCCGACGTGATCGCCTATTCGGAACCGTTCGACAGCCAGGCGGCGCGCAGCTACATCCCGCCGCAGCCGATCCACTGGTTCGACGCGGACGGACACTTCCACCCGCAGGTCTACGCACTCAAGGGCAAGCGCGATCTGCGGACATTCAAGCTGAGCTATGCGCCCGATCCCGGCGATCCCCGTGATCTGGCGCTGTTCGCGCACGGCTATCCGTACCGTCTGTTCGGCTTGTTCCCGACCGACATTCATTTGTTTGGTGTCAGCAACGGCAACGCGACCGATGCATTGTTCCTGTTCGGTACCGATCAACTTGGACGCGACGTGTTTTCCCGCCTCGTGCTGGCGACGCGCACCTCGCTGACCATCGGGCTCGTCAGCGTGGCGCTCAGCCTGGTGCTGGGTGTACTGCTGGGCGGGGTCTCCGGCTTGCATGGCGGCTGGGTCGATACAGTGATCCAGCGCGTGATCGAGATCCTGCGCTCCATCCCGGTCATCCCACTGTGGATGGGCCTCGCCGCCGCGATCCCGACAAGCTGGTCGCCGGAACAGGTCTACTTCGCCATCACCATCATTATCTCGCTCATCGGCTGGACCGAGCTGGCCCGCGTTGTGCGCGGCCGCTTCCTGGCATTGCGCGAGGAAGACTTCATCACCGCGGCGGAACTCTGCGGCGCGTCACGGCTGCGTATCATCTTCAAGCACATGGTGCCGTCGTTCCTGTCGCACATCATCGCCGCGACCAGCCTGGCGCTGCCGGCGATGATCATCAGCGAGACCACGCTGTCGTT
>DASRQX010000351.1:0-101165 GCA_035696165.1 Acetobacteraceae bacterium
AAAAGCCACCGTGATCCCATCCAGGGCGAACCGCCAAACGCCTCGCGAGTTTGATACAGAGATCTACAAAGAGCGGCATTTGATCGAGAACTTCTTCGCCAAGCTCAAGCAGTTCCGCGCTATCGCCACCCGCTACGAAAAGACCAAGCGGAATTTCCTCGCCGCCGTTCACCTCGTCGCCGCAGTCATCTGGCTCAATTGACCACAGGCCCTAGACTCTAGCCACTATCGGCCGGAGGGGCGCCCGGATTCCGCGGGCGGGCCGGCCGTTGGAGATGGAAGGCGCTGGCCTCCCTTTAAATCGGGGGAATGGTTTTTCCGCCCTGGGTGCGAGCGCCTTATCCCAAGATCTCCGCTAGCTTCGCCGCGGGCCGGCACAGCCGTACCCCGCGTTCGGTGACGACGATAGGGCGCTCGATCAGGATCGGATGCGCAAGCATGGCGTCGATCAGTGCTTCGTCGCTCTGCCTCGCATCGTCCAGCCCCAATTCATCGTGGGGCGTGCCGCGCCGGCGCAGCAGCGCACGCGGCGTCATGCCCATGCGGCTGAGCAGGGATTTCAGCTCCGCGCGGCTTGGCGGTGTCTTCAGGTATTCGATGACAAGCGGCTCCGTGCCGGTTGCGCGGATCGTCGCCAGGACCTTGCGCGAGGTGGTGCAGGACGGGTTGTGATAGATCGTGACCTCGGACATTGGGGGGCACCTCCTGTCGCGGCCCGGTCTTGTGCAAACCGGGATCGCCGCGCAGCATCTTGCGGACGCGGATCGCGGGCAAGAGCACATGAATGCGGCGGGTGCGACCTAGCAATGATGCAACTCCGCTGGCCTGACCTTGGGACGGGGCGCGCGGACCTTGCGGACGGCGCCGCGGTGGAGATCGCGGGGTGGGTGGCCACCGCTGGTCGCACCGATCACTTCCTGCTGGCCCCAGAACCGGCCTGCTGCGCCGGCTGTCCACCGCGCGACCCGCTATTTGCCGTTGAGGTGTTCGCCCGGGCGCCGATCGCCGCACAGCCACAGGCGCTGCACCTGAGCGGAACCTGGCGGGTGAGGGCCGGCGATCCCACCGGCTGGCGGTATCGGTTGCATGACGCGCGCAGCCTGGATCCGCCCGGCTGGCGCGCCATCACCCGCCGCGGCATGCTGGCAGCCGGCCCGCTGTTCTGCATTGGCGGCACCGCCCGCGCCGACGAAGCGACAGCGCGCCAGGCCATCGCCGCCACCACCGCGGTCGACATCCACAGCCACGCCGGCGCAATAACGGGCGTCAGGCGGGTGAGGACTTCCGCGGCGTTTCGCGAGGTGGTGCAGCCGATGCGGGCGGGCGGCATGGCGGCGGTATGCTTCGCCATCGTATCCGACGCGCCCTGCCATCGGGTCTCTCCCGATCATCGCATCCACCCCTACCGGTCTCCCGATCCCGGAGAGCTCTACGCCTATGGTCAGCTCAGTTTCGCGCGCGTCCACTTGCTGGTGCGCACGCAGGGCCTGGCGGTAATCACGGACGCCGCCGCGTTGCGCGCCGCGCGCGCCGGCACCGCCTCGGCGATCATCGCCGCCGAGGGCGGCGACTTCCTGGAAGGCCGCCCCGACCGCATCGACGAGGCCCATGAGAAATGGCAACTCCGCCACCTGCAGTTGACGCACTACCGGGTGAACGAGTTGGGCGACATCCAGACCGAGGCGCCGGCGCACGACGGCCTGACCGATGTCGGCGCCGAGGTGATCCGGCGCTGCAATGCGCGCGGCCTGGTGGTCGACGTGGCACACGGCACCTACGACCTGGTCAAACGCGCGGCCTCGGTGACCACCAGGCCGCTGGTGCTGTCGCACACTGCGCTTTCGCAGGTGCCGAGACCGCGCAGCCGATTGATCTCGCCCGACCATGCGCGGGTGATTGCCGACACGGGCGGTGTGATCGGCGTCTGGCCGTCGAGCGCGGCGTTTCATGACCTGGACGCGATGGCGCGGGGCATGGCGCGGCTGGCGGATTTGGTCGGGGTCGATCATGTCGGTCTTGGCAGTGACATGATGGGCCTGGCGGTGCCCAGCGTGTTCGACGACTACGCGGCCCTGCCAGCGCTGGCCGCGGCGTTGCTGAATGTCGGGTTCAACCAGCAGGATGCCGGCAAAATCCTCGGCGGCAACTACGTGCGCGTGTTTGCTGCTTCTCTTGGGTAGGAGCGTCGCGACGTGCCGGCATCGCCACGCGCGTCGCTGCGCGTTCAGCGCGCCGGCGTCAGGTCGAAGCCGTAGCGGTCGTGCAGGATTTCCAGCAGCGCTTGACGGGCATCGGCCGCGTCGCGGGAAACGATACGTCGATACTGCGCCCGCGGCGACGCCTTGGGTGGTGGCGTGTCGTTTAGCAGGAAGTCCTCGCTGCTGTTGAGCATGCTGGCGGCGATGTCCAGCTTGGTGGCGAAGTCCGGCTCGGCGGAGATGACGGAGACATGATGGTTGGCGTCGATTGCGATCACGCCGCCGGGAACGCCGGTCGGCTGCGTCTTGTAATTGTCCGAGCCTACACTACCCGAGCCAACATATCTGACCGGGATGTCGTTAACCATATACATCAGCGCAGTTGCATAGTCGTCATCGCCAGGACCGATATCGCCGGCCTTCAGCTTCCTCACGGTGAAATACTGGTGGGCGTAGAACGTTTCGTGGATAATCGTGTCAATCGCTTCGCTTACCGGCTTCAGGTAACCCGAAAGAAGTTCAAGCCGATCGAATTTGTCGCGGGGTTATACCCCCCAATCGCCCCGTTTTTTGGGCGGATCGCGCTCTTTGGAGATGCTTATGCGCGGCATGTCCATGGCATCGGCCTGGACATTACAAATGTCCTGCATCATTTTGAGCACTTTGTCAGCGTCTTTGACGAAGTTGTCCCAATGGTCATTGTCCAGATCGCCGTTTGGTTTGTACAGCTTTTTGATATCGTCCAGCTTCACGACTTCGTCGGCGATCTGCTCACGCTGGGTCGCCCGTTTCTCCATGAATTTCTGGTCGGGCTTGGAAAGCTTATAAAGCCTGCAGAGCTGCTCGAGCGTGCTGCCGACGGTTGGAAGGAATTTTGCCGGGTTGCTGCCCGTTACCTGGGTTGAACCGGTTGGCGTGCCGTTGGCACAAAGCTCCAGTGCGAGTTCCGCCTGCTCCTGCAACGGTTTCTCGCCGAGGTCCGTATCGCTGAGGGTTTTGAGCAGATCGAAGGCCGCTTTCGCCTGTTCCTGCTTCTGCGTGGCAGTAGGCGAGGCTGTGGTCTCGAACTCGGCGAGCGCCGTCTCTGTCGCAGGGCAGGCCTCTATTGCGCCAAGCCCGTCCTTGCCAAAAATCAAGCTATCCAGGGCCTTCCTGGCCTTCTCGTAGGCGATGTATTTCGCGACGATTTCCTTGCCGGCCGGTTTATTCTTGTCCTTGGCGGTATACCGCTGGTCGAACGCGTTCACCAGCTTGCCGGCCTCATCGAGGCACGCGGTGTTCACCTTGTTGGTGGCGTTCTGGAGGTCGTCCAGCGCCGTGCTGGCCTTCGGCCAGTCCTGCGGCTTGACCTCGCCCGCCTTTTCAGCGGCGGGCTTGGCATCGGCGGCGACCTGTAGCGCCTGTGTGATTGGTGCAGATGGAGACGTCAGTTTCTTGACGCGCTCGTTGATTTTGCCGAGAGCTTCGCTGAGCTTGCTCAGCCTCTCCAGGAACGCGGTGCGCTCCTTGGAGGTCACTTCGGCTCGGTCTTGGGTTGCTGCTGTTCTACTGGCTGTTGTTGCACCGGCTGCTGTTGCACTGGTTGTTGTTGAACCGGCTGATGCTGCTGCACGGGCGGCTGCTGTTCATCGCCCCAACTGAACAGACTCAGAAATGACGTCACAATTGACGACAAAAGGCCGGAGTCAGACATGACTCGCCCCGCTATGCCGCTGTTGCAAGTTGTGCGCGGAGTTCCACAAGCGCCGCGTCCAGTTCACCGCCCAGCCGCAGGGCCCTGCCCAGATCCGCCTTGACGAATTTCTGCAGCTCCGCCAGCCGCGACGCCCCGGCGATCTTTTGTCGGTACGCATCGATGACGACGACCGCCTTCGCCGCGCGTCCGCGCTCGGCCGAGCGGGCCAGACCGGCGGCAAGTCCCGGGTCGATGCCGAGAACCCGCTTCACTCACGCGTTATAGATTTCCCGGTCAGCCATGCCAGCTTCCCCCGCGGTCTTCTATATCGTTACACGTAGCGGACCGCGGCAGTGGCCCGGTCTCATCCGGGTGAGCGGTCAGCTTGGTGATTTTGCGGACAAATTTGGCGCCGATCCGGCTCTTGTGCAACGGTCGGATTGGCCCGAAGCAATCATCCTTTATACGCCAGTGTCGCCGAGACTTGTGAGCCATGACAACTCTGCGGTCCCGGCGGCGCTTGCGGCAACCTTGCCGAATGTCGGGTTCGACCGGCAAGATGCCGGCAAGATCCTCGGCGGCAACGACATGCGCGTCTTTGCTGCTTCCCTGACATAGGAGCTTTACAACATGCTGCCATCGCAACGTGCGCTGTTCGATATCCCGCGCGAGATCTGCTACCTCAACGCCGCCGCGTTTGGGCCGCTGCCGCACGCGGTGCAGGAGGCGGGTGAGCGCGGCGCCGCGCGCAAAAGCCGGCCGTGGGAGCTGAGGAATTGGCAGGGCGGTGCCCAGGCTCAGTCCGAGCGCGCACGTGCCGCGGCCGCCCGATTGATCGGTGCGGAACCGGATGATGTCGCCGTCATCTCGTCGGTCAGCTACGGGTTTGCTACTGCCGGGCGCATCCTGCCGGTCGGACGCGGGGAGCGGGTGCTGGTGCTGCAGGACGATCATTCCTCGCCCGTGCTGGAATGGCTCGGGCGGGCGCCGCTGCAGGGGTTCGATGTCGAAACGGTGGCGCGACCGGAGGACGGTGATTGGACGCGCGCGGTGCTGGCGGCCATCGCGCGGACGGGCGCACCGCGGCTGGCGGTGGCATCGATTTCGTCGGTGCATTGGTCGGATGGCGGGCTGGTGGACCTGGAGCGCGTTGCCGCAGCGGTGCGCGCGCATGGGGCGGCGCTGGCGGTCGATGCCACGCACCACGCTGGCATTCTGCCGATCGATGTGCGGCGGCTCGATCCGGATTTCCTGGTGTTCCCGACTTACAAGTGGGTCCTTGGTCCGTACGGGCGCGCGTTCCTGTACGTGGCGAAACGCTGGCAGGATGGTGTGCCGCTGGAGCAAACCGGAGCGGGCCGGCGTGCGATGGATTCCACCGCCACACCCTATATGCGCGACACGTCGTATGTCGCGAACGCGCGCCGCTTCGACATGGGTGAGCGCGATTTCTTTATCAGTCTGGAGATGGCGGCGATCGGCATGGAACTGGTGGCCGATTGGGGCACCGACGCGATCACCGAGCGGCTGTCGATGCTGACGGGACGCCTGGCCGAGGGGTTGCCGAACACCGGGGTTACCGTTTCACCGGCGCATCTGCGCGCGCCGCATGTGTTGAGCCTGAGTTTCCCGGATGGCATGCCGCGGGAGCTGCCGGAGCGGCTGGCAGCGGAGAATGTGTTTGTCAGCCCGCGGCTCGGGCGGCTGCGCATCAGCCCGCATGTTTATAATGATGAAGTGGATGTTGATCGGTTTTTGGCGACGTTTCGGAAGGTGACGGGGTGACGATTATTTTTCCTCCTCTTGCGGGCTCGGGCCGCAAAGCGGACCAAGGCTTGGGGAAGGGGTGGAGCGGAGTGCTATTGGAGACTGGTGTGCCGCTGGGCCCCCTCCCCCCAACCTTGGTCCGGTTTGCGGCCCAAGCCCTCAAGGGGAGGGGGAGTAAGTAGATCGGCGTATGCTACCACCCGTTCACCCTCGGCCAGACCGCTACGACCTCATCGCCGCCGTCGACCACGTAGTACCGATCGTGCGCCGCCGCCGTCATGCAGGTATGATTCGGCGCAATTCGTAGCCGGCCCCCGATCGGCAGCGTCGTCTGGTGCGCTGGGTCGAGCTCTATCACGCCGTGCTCCTGATACGCCCGCCGCACAATCGCGTCGCCCAGTGTTCGTTGCCCAAGCCGATCGAGTGCCAAGCCAAACCCGTAATCTTTTGAGACTGCCTCGGTACTGCGGTCCTTCGACAGCGCCAGGCCGCCGGCATCGACCACCAGCTTGCCTGGCCGCCGGCCGATCACACTGGTCAGCACCGTTACCGCGATGTCCTCGATCGTGTGGGTGAAGATCTCCGACTGGAACAGATCGCCGAACATGTAGACGCCGGCTCGGACCTCGGTGATGCCGTCAAACGAAGCGGCGTGCAGTGCAGTCGGCGAGCTGCCCATTGAAACGATTGGCACAGGATACCCTGCCGAACGCAACCGCTCGGCCGCCCGTACCACACCCGACCGTTCCGCTTCCGCGATTTGCGCCATCTGCGTGATGCTGCGCCCGGCGTAGCTGTGCCCGGCATGCGTCATTACACCTGCGAGGTTCACGCCGAGCCGATCGGCGATTGCCAGCAATGCGTCGTCGTCCGGCGCGACACCGCCGCGCGATTCGCCTGTGTCGATCTCGATCAGTGCGCGCGGCGGCCTTGGATGCGAGGCAATCGCGTCGGCGGCGTCCAGGTCGTCGGTCAGCACGATCACATCGGCGCCGGCATCATTCAGCTTGGCAACCTGGTCGAGCTTTTGCGGCACGATCCCGACCGCGTAGAGGATGTCGGTCAGGTCGTGCGCGGCGAAATATTCCGCCTCGGCCAGGGTGGAGACGGTGATGCCGCCGGGCTGACCTTGTAGCGCCAGGCGTGCCACATCGATCGACTTCGCCGTCTTCATATGAGGACGCAACGGCACGTTGTGCCACGCCAGCGCCGACGCCATCGTTGCGATGTTGTGATTCAGGATCGTACGATCCAGCACAATGCTCGGCGTCGGCAGATCATCCAGCGTCATGATGGGCTCCACTGCGCATGATCGTCGATCGGCAACACCGGGCGCGGCATGTGCTGCCAAGGAAAGCGCGAGAGGATCGGGCTGGTCAAGCCTGGCGCGTCCACCTCGATCACCTGGGCGTGGCGGAAGAACTCGTCGAAACCGCCGCGAAAATGCCCGCGCGACTTTACCACGACCACGCGTGCCGCGGCGATGTCGAGGCCGAACGCCTCGAAGAACATTGGATCGGCGCACTGGTAGCGGTTCGATATGACGACCACTGTGATGCCGCCGATGTTCAGTGCCGCCGATGGCCCAAGGTCCAGCGTGTTGTCGGCGTAGATGCCGCGACGACCGCGCACGGAGCCATCCAGCAAGCGCCGCACGGTCGCCGGCGTGCTGAAGGGTTTGGAGAATTCGTCGCCGCCGCCGCGGTTGAACGTCGCGGTGAATGTGGTGCCTTCGCCGAGACAATGTGCTTCGGCCGCCAGCACGGGATCGTGGATCACGCCGACCAGGGCATTCTGCACATGGGCGTCGAGGAACGCCTGCAGGATCCACATTGTGTTGCCGCGCCCGCCGCCGCCGGGATTGTCGGCGACATCGGCGAAGATGAGTGGTGGCTTGGAATTGTTGGCGGTGTCGAGTGCCAGTGTCACCGTATCGTCCAGCGGAGTCAGGCGCGGACGGAAGTGTTCACGCCGCGCCCACCCGGCCTCCGCGATTTCTCGGGCGAGGTGTTTCGCCGCGTCGGCGTCGGTTGCAGTTACCACGGCGGTCAGACCGTTGAATGGCGTGTCGGCGAAGGCGAAGCCGCCCATCACCGAAACATTCACGATCCGCCCGGCATACGGCGGCTCCTGCATCCGTTGCTGGCCGAGATCGATCAGCTCGCCGTAGGGCCGCTGCGATGCGTCTTTGCCGGTGAGTTGCGTCACCGTCGGCGGCACGATCGGCAAGCGCACGAACGCGAGATGGGTCCGCATTCCGCCAAGCAGCCGGCGCAGCACCTGCGCCGCTTCGACCCCGCGCTCGCGCATGTCGAGATGCGGATTGGTGCGATAGCCGATAAAGGCGTTGATCGTTTCGACATCCGCCGGCGCGACGTTGGCGTGCAGATCATAGGTTGCAACGATCGGCACATCCGTTCCGACGATGCCGCGCACCATGGTCAGGATGGTGCCCTCGGGATCGTGGTCCTGCGTGGTCAGGCCGGCGCCATGCATCACGCAATAGACGCCGTCCAGCTTGCCGGCCTGGCGCAGTCCGGCTTTCCATTGGGTCATCATGCGCAGGAAAAATGCGTGCTCCACGGGACCGTTCGGCTCGGCCATAGCCAGCAAGACCGGCACGGGCTGCCATGGTCCGGCTGCGTCCATGTCGGCAACGAACCCCGGCAGTTCGGCCAGCATGCGGGGCGCCGGGCTGCGCGCTTCGGCGATCATCGCCTCGCCAGTCAGGAGTGTGCGGTTGGCAAAATCGGATTCTGTTGCCACCGGCGCGAACCGGTTGCATTCGATGGAGAAGCCCAGCAGGGCGATGCGCGGATTGCTCACAGCGTGATTCCCAGGCTCTCGGCGATGCGTGGCGTGGCTTTCAGCCCGCTGCCGGTCAGCACCAGCACGGTGGTCTGCTCCGGCCGTATCGCCCCGATCGCCAGCAGTTTGGCGAAGGCGGCGGATGCCTGCGCGCTGGTCGGTTCCACGTAGATGCCGATGCGCGCGAGATCGAGCATCGCCGCGCCGATCTCCGCCTCGCTCAACATCACGGCGCCGCCGCGCGTTTCGCGCAATGTGCCCAGCACTTCGGGCAGGCGAATCGGCTGCGCGATCGCGGTGCCCTCGGCGATGGTGGGGCTGATCGGCGTCGGTACCTGCGTGTCGGAGCCGGCCAGGAAGGTCGCCGCGATGGGTGCACAGTTCGCCGGTTGGGCGGCGAAAATGCGCGGCATCGTATCGATCTCGCCGGCCCGCAGCAGTTCGGAGAAGCCGATCTCGCAGCCCAGTACGTTGGAGCCGGCGCCACACGGCACGATCACGTTGTCCGGCGCGCGGAAGTCCAGGTCTTCCCACAACTCGTAGGCCAGGGTCTTGGTGCCGTGCAGGAAGAATGGTTGCCAGTTGTGGCTGGCGTAGAACACGGCGTCGGAGCGGCGCACGGCCGCGTCCGCGGTGTCCTGCCGTGTGCCGGGGATCAGTTCCACCGCCGCGCCGTGCGCGCGCATCTGCACGGTCTTCGCCGGACTGGTGGAGGCGGGCGCCATGATCGTTGCCTGCATGCCGCCCGCGGCGGCATAGGCGGCGACAGCGGCGCCGCCATTGCCGGAGCTGTCCTCCAGCACCGCGCGCACGCCCTGTGCACGCAGCAGCGACAGCATCACGGACGCGCCGCGATCCTTGAAGCTGCCGGTCGGCATGAACCACTCGCATTTCAGCAGCACCGTGGCACCGTGCAGCGTGCGTCGCAGCAGCGGCGTGCAGCCCTCGCCCATGGTGATGGGATCCGCCACCTGCATCGGCAGCGCGGCGCGATAGCGCCACAGGCTGCGCGTGGTGCGATCGATCTGCGCGCGCGTGATGCCCGGCAGGGTCGTCAGCAGCAGCGGCGCATTGCCCGGGCCGCACCAGCGCGGTGTGTCCAGCGGAAAGGTCGCGCCGCTGCGCGGGTCGAGATAGGCGGCGATCATGCCAGGCCGATCCGCTTACGGAACGCTTCGTCGCGCAGGGAGAATTCGCTGCCGACCAGATCATCGGCCTCCGGTGTGCAGAGATAGACGATCGCCGTTGCCGGATGCGCCACCGGCGTCAGATTGGCGCGCGGGATCTGGCTGATGATGTTCATCCCGGAGGCGCGGATCAGTACCTGCATGTCGGTGTCGGTGGTGCCGGGCTGGAAGCCGAAGACGCGGATTCCGTTGGCGCCTTCTTCCAGTTTGATAGCCTGGGTCAGCATCGCCATGCCCGCCTTGCCGGCGCAATAGGCGCTCCATCCCTCCAACGGACGTAAGGCGGCGCCGGACGAGACGTTGACGATCGTTCCGCTGCCGGCCGCCAGCATGCCCGGCAGCACCGCGCGCACCGCGTTGAACGCACCGACCAGGTTGATCTGGATGTTGTTCGCCCAGCCGGCGGGGTCCGATTGCGCGATCGTTGCGATCGGCTCGATGACGCCGGCGTTGTTGACCAGGATGTCGGGGCGGCCGAAGCGCTGCGTGGTCGCGGCGACCAAGGCTTCTACCGCTGCATAATCGGCGACATCGCAGGCGTGGGCCGCGGCCTTGCCGGTGGACCCTGCGATCTTGTCGGCCACCTCGGCGGCAAGTTTGCCGTCGCGTGCCGTCAGCATCACCGATGCACCGGCCGCCGCCAGCGCCTGGGCCGCCGCCGCACCGATGCCGCGACTGGCCCCGGTCACGATCGCGACCTTTCCCGAAAGTGCCGCCATTGTCTTGTCTCCTGCGCTCGTCGCCGTCGCTTTACGGGACAAGCCGTCCGACGGCAAATTACCGACCCGAGGTCGGCAGGAGGGAGCCAGGATGCGCGTATCGACGGTATTGCCAGTGCGGGACTGGCGGGCCTGCGGGCCGGCGGCCCGGGCGGCCGAGGCAGACGGCTATGATTGCATCCAGAGCAACGAGCTGCGGCATGACCCGTTCGCGCCGCTGGCCTTTGCTGCGCTCGCGACCGAGCGTGTGGCGTTGGCCACTTCCGTTGCGATCGCGTTTCCGCGCAGCCCGATGATCGTCGCCAATCACGCGTGGGATCTGGCGCGGCATTCCAACGGACGCTTCGTGCTGGGGCTGGGCAGCCAGGTGAAGGCGCACAACGAGCGGCGGTTCAGCGTGCCGTGGATCGCACCGGCGGCGCGGCTGGGCGAGTATGTCGAGGCGCTGCGTGCGATCTGGCGGAACTGGGAGACCGGGGCGAAACTGGACTTTCGGTCGCCACACTACACTTTCACGCTGATGACACCGGAGTTTTCGCCCGGGCCTCAGGGATTGCCGATGACTCCGGTGGCGATGGCGGCGGTGGGGCCGGTCATGCTGAAGACCGCGGCGCGCGTCGCCGATAGCGTGCGGCTGCATGGTTTCGCTACCCGTCGATATTT
The DNA here is from genome assembly GCA_035696165.1 of Acetobacteraceae bacterium. Lineage (GTDB taxonomy): Bacteria > Pseudomonadota > Alphaproteobacteria > Acetobacterales > Acetobacteraceae > Palsa-883. Next base: position 11,018 of record DASRQX010000351.1, read on the forward strand.
GGAGAAGGTGGTGCGTCCGATGCTGCAGGCCGAGCTGACGGCGGCGGGGAAGAGCTTTGCCGGGTTCGAGGTGACGGGCGGCGGCTTTATCGCCACCGGCCCGGATGACGCGGCGGTGCGGGAGGCAACGGAGAAGGCGCGTTATCGGATTGCGTTCTACGGTTCGACGCCGGCGTATCGGTCGGTGTTCGATGTGCATGGGATCGGCGATCTTGGGGCGCGGCTGAACGAAAAAGTTCGCGAGGGCAAATGGAACGAGATATCGAAGCTGGTGTCGGACGAGGTGCTGGATCTGTTCGTGGCGCGCGCGCCGTACGAGGGGATCGCCGAGGCGATCGAACAGCGCTTCGCCGGCGTGGCGGATACGGTGACGTTGGAGTTTCTGCCTGGCGATAGTGATGCGACGCGACGGCGGGTGATCGAGGCGGTGCAGCGGATTCCGCACAGTTTTGCGGGGTTTCGCACGGCAGGTTGGTAGGCGATTGCTGATACGATCGGTCTGCTGGTGGTTTGTTTGTAGTAACGAAGGGAAGTCGTGGATGGCCGGTCTTCGCCGGCCATGACGGGGGGGAGTCGGGACTTTTGGCCGTTGGTAGCACACGGTAGTCCGTTGGTAGCACACGGCCGTCCGTGTTCACACCGTCAGGTAGCGGGTGCGGATCTGCGCTTCCTCGGCGCGGAATCGTTCCGGGCTCGCGGCGTAGACGATGCGGCCCTTGACCATGATGTGCATCTCGTCCGCTACCGCCTCGGCGAGCTTCATGTTCTGCTCGATCAGCAGGATCGTCACTCCCGCTTCGCACAGCAGACGGATTACCCGTGCCAGTTCGCGCACGACCAACGGTGCGAGGCCCTGACTGGGTTCATCCAGCAGCAGCACCTTGGGATCGCTGACCAGCGCACGGGCAATTGCCAGCATCTGCTGTTCGCCGCCGGACAGGGTGCCGCCGCGATTGGCTGCCCGTTCGGCAAGCGCCGGGAACAGCTCCAGCAGGCGGGGGATCGGCCATGAACGCGCCGGCTTGCGTTCGGCGACGCGGATGTTTTCGATCACGGTCAGATCGGGGAAGATCAGCCGTCCTTCCGGCACATAAGCGACGCCGGCGCGCGCGACGAGATGCGGCGGCCAGCCGGCGATGTCGGTGCCGTCCAGCAGGACGCGTCCGGCCGACGGCGGTACCAGCCCCATCACCGCGCGCAAGGTGGTCGATTTGCCCACGCCGTTGCGCCCCAGCACCGCGCTGATGCGGCCCTGCGGCACGTTCAGATCGACGCCTTGCAGCACGTGGCTGGCACCATAATGCGTGTTGAGATCCTCGATGCGCAGCATCACTCGATGCCGCCGAGATAGGCGCTTTGCACTGCCGGGTCGGCACGCACCGCCTGCGGAACGTCATCGGCAATCACCGCGCCGCGATGCAGCACCGTGATGCGGTGCGCGAGGCGGAACACCACCTCCATATCATGTTCCACCAGCAGCACGGTCAGCTGGCTGTCCGCCAGCAGGGACGCCAGCGTGTCCACGGCCTGCGCGGTTTCCTCGACCGACAGGCCCTGCGTCGGTTCGTCCAGCAGCAGCAGCCTGGGCTGCTGCGCCAGTCCCATCGCCACTTCCAGCAGGCGTTGGTCGCCGTGCGAGAGCTGCCCGGCCAGGCGGTGCGCGACATCGGTCAGACCAAGCCGCTCCAGCGCGGTATCGCCGCGCCGATGGGCCGCGGCGAAGATCGCTGCTCCGCCATAGGGTTGCCAGCGCCGCGCGCCACGGGCCTGCGCCGCGAGGCGGGCGTTTTCACGAGCTGTCATCTCGGGGAACAAGGCGGTGAGCTGAAATGTGCGCGACACGCCGCGTTGGCAGATCTCGTCGGCCGGCAGGCCGGTCAACCGGCCACCGTCGAAACGGACTTCGCCTGTCGTGGGCTTCAACACGCCGGTGATGAGGTGGAACAACGTTGACTTGCCCGCGCCGTTTGGACCGATTACCGCGCGTACTTCGCCCTGCGCCACGCGCATCGATACGTCGTCCACCGCGACGATGCCGCCGAAACGACGGGTGAGACGATCGATTTCCAGCAACGCCATCGGGGTCAGGTCGCCCTGCTTGCGCGTCGGCCGGTGAGCAGCCCCAACAGGCCGCCGGGAATGAACAGCACGAAGAAGATGAAGATCAGGCCGAAGAACAATGCCCAGGAGTCGGTGTAGGAACTCAGGTATTGTTGCACGATAAGGAAGAAGATCGCACCGATGATCGGCCCGACCAGCGTGCCGGTGCCGCCGATGATCACCATGATCAGCACCTGGCCGGACAGCAGCCAGAACAGCAGCTCGGTGTTGGTGAATCCGGCGAAGGCGGCGTACAGCGCGCCGGCCAAGCCGCCGAGCGCATAGGCAATGACCACCACGGCGATCTTGTAGCGTCGCGTGTTGTAGCCGAGCGACCGCGTCTTCGCCTCGTTCTCCCGAATGCCGCGCAGCACGGCGCCGAATGGGGACGCAACGAGCGAACGACAGAACACCAATGCGGCGATCAAGCAGGCCAGCACCAGGTAGTAGAAACCGATCTTGCCCTGGAACCAGGTCACGCCGAACGGGCCGGGTGTGCGCGGAATTCCCGCGAGGCCGTCCGAGGCGCCGGTCACCGACGTCCACTTGAACGCCACCGCATAGAGCAGTTGCGCGAACGCCAGTGTCAGCATCGAGAACGATACGCCGGTGGCCAGCGTGCACACCCAGCCGACGCCGATGGCGACGATGCCGCTGAACACGCCAGCCAATAACACCGCGAACACCACGGGGATGTTGGTGTGCAGCAGGAGGTCGCCCGCCGTGTAGGCGCCGAACCCATAGGCCGCGGCATGGCCGAACGAGAAAAGCCGGGTGTAGCCCACCATCAGATCGAGGCTCATGGCGAACAGGCCGAGGATCAGTGCCTCGATCGCCAGCGTCAGCGCATAGAGCGGCAAAGCGAACGGCAGCAGCGCCAGCACGATGGCGGCGGCGACCAGGACGCGCCGGGAGGTCACGTGCTCACGCCTCCTTGCCGAGCAGGCCGCCCGGGCGGACGATCAACACCAGCAGCATCAGCAGATACATCAGCGCCAACGCCAGGTCGGGGAAGTAGTAGGTGCCGAAGACCTGCACGAACCCCACCAGCACGGCGGCGATCGCCGAGCCGAGGAAGCTCCCCATGCCGCCGATGATGACGATCACAAACGTATCGATCACGGCGTTCGGCGCCATGCCGAGGGACGCCGTCACCAGCGGTGCCGCGAACACGCCGCCGATACCGGCCAGCCCGCAACCGATGCCGAAGACCGCGGAGCGTACGAGGCGCACATCGGTGCCGAGCGCGTGGACCATCTCGGCGTTCTGCGAGGTCGCGCGGATCAGCAGGCCGAGCCGCGTTCGTTCCAGGAACTGCCAGATCGCCAGGGCAACGACAGGGCCGGCACCGGCGAGGAATAGGCGGTAGATCGGAAACGGTTCGTCCAGGATGAACACGATGCCCGATAGTGCCGGCGGGAGCGGAACGTTTAGCGCTGCCACGCCCCAGATCAGTCGGATCGCCTCGCCCATCACTAGAGTGAACCCGAACGTCACCATCAGGAACGCGCTGCCGTCGCGGCCGTACAGCCGGCGCAGGACGCCGAGTTCGAACGCCGCGCCGATAACGCCGACTGCCAGTGGCGCCAGTAGCAGGGCGCCCCAGAAGCTTCCGGTGAACTGCACCGCGGAGTAGCCGACATAGGCGCCCAGCATGAAGAAGGCGCCATGAGCGAAGTTGACGATCCGCATGATGCCGAAGATCAGCGTCAGGCCGACGCCGAGGAAAAACAGCAGTGCGGCCTGCGATAATGCGTTCAGGCACTGGGTGATCAGGAAACCGAGGAAGTCCATCAAGGTTCAGTCGTCATGCCGGGGTTTTGGTTCCCGTGTCTCCGACTGCGCTGGCTGCGCCAAGGCACGTCGCGGATGCCGGCCTGCGCCGGCATGACGTTGTGGGCAACGTGCCCTGCGTTGTGGGCAACGCGTGCTGCGTTGTGGGCAGCGTGCATCGGTCAACTATCGAAGGTCATTGCCCGGCAGGCCGGGGTGATCTGATCGCCCGGGAAGGTGGCGATGATTTCGGGCACCGGGGTGTCGAAGCCCGCCGGTTTCACCACCTTGACGACATAGCCGCCCTGGACCGCCTGGTGGTCGCAGGCGCGCATTGCGACCTGACCCTTAATGCTGTCGATGGCGGCTGTCTCCAGCGCCCGGCGCAGTTTGTCGGCATCGATGCTCTTCGCTGCTTCGATACCGGCTTGCAACATCTTGCAGGCCTGGTACTGCTCGCCCTCGAACACGTCCGGCAGGGCGTTGTACTGCTGCCGCCAGGCAGCGACGAACGCCTTGTTCGCGGGATTGTCGATCGAGAACACGTAGCGGGTCGATCCGGCGAGACCTAGCGCCGCCTCGCCTACCGCGTGGATGGAGTTCAGATCGACGATCGAGGTGACCAGCTGCACCTTGTCCGGCAGGCGGTATTCGTGGGCCTGCGACAGGAAAGCGTTGTTGTCGTCGCCTTGCAGCACCAGGAAGCACATCTCGGCGCCGGACTGGCGGATCTTGGTGATGTAGGTGGAAAAATCCTTGGTGCCGATCGGCGAGAAGACGTCGCCGACATAGTCCTTCTTCGCCTTCGTCACCTCGTCCTTGAATACGCCGACGCTGTTGTGGCCCCATGCGTAGTCCATGCCGAGCGCATAGAACCGGGTGTATTTCGACTGGCGCAGCCATAGCGAGATGACCCGCGTTTCCATCGGCCCGGAGATGTTGGCGCGGAAGAAGTTGGGCACGAAGGACGAGCCGGTCAGCCGGCCGTCGCCATTGTCCGACGACATGAAGATCGCGTTCCACTCGGCGAGTTTTGGCACGACGGCCAGTGCCTCGGACGACAGCACCATGCCGAACAGCAGGCGACAGCCATCGCGCTCTACCACTTCTTGTGCCTTTCGCACGCAGGTCGCGGGATCGCCGGCGGTGTCTTCGACATAGAGCTGGATTTGGCGTCCCAGCACGCCGCCCGTGGCGTTCACCTCCTTGGCCCAGAACTCCGCGCCATGACGCATTTGCAGGCCGATCTCGCCGGATGGGCCGGTGAGCGCGAGAGGCATGCCGATCTTGATCGGTGTCTCACCGCGTGCGTGGCGCAGGATGGTCGGGGCCGCCACGGCGAACGAAGCGCCGCCGAGCGCGCCGCGCAGAATGCCACGGCGCGTGGTTCGAGACCTGATTGTCATTGCAACTTCCCTCCCTGGAAGTGCCAGTCTGGTTGCGACCGGCATGACTTGTTGTCGGCGAGATATGTCGGTTACACCTCGACCGTATCGAACTTCGCCGGAACGATTATTTCCAGCATCTCGCAGTCGTCGGAGTAGTCGAGCACCGTGTGTTTGATGTTTGGCGGCTGCAGCCAGCAGGTGCCTTCGCGCATCAGCTGCTGGCCGTGGCCGTCGAACTCGTTCTTGATCCAGCCTTTCAGCACATAGATCAGTTGCAGTTCCACGGCGTGCGTGTGGGGTTTGCGAACCTCGTCGGTGCAAGGTGGGATCAGGCGGATCACGTGGGCCTGCGCCAAACCTCGGGTGGCCTTGGCGATGCCCAGGTCACGGTATTTCGCGTAGGGGCGCAGGCCGTCGCGCTTGAAGTCCTTCTCGTTCAGGTGGTTCACAGTGAAGCGCTGTGCCTTCGCCTTGGTCGTCAGCGCTTGAGGAGTGCGTGTCGTAGTCGCGGATACGCGCTTGGGTGGTGCGCGTTTCACCCTGGCGGTTGTGGTCGGCTGCGTTGCAACCGTACGCTTTGGCGCGGCGTTCGGCTTGGTGGCGCTGTTTGCCATGATCCCCCCCTGAAGCCTTTTCTGCGGTTCTGCTGACCAGCGAGAGGGCCAGTATCGGCACGACCGGTCGCGCGGTTCAAGAGGCACGCGCGGAGGGACACGAATGCCGGTGCGCGAACAACGCGAAGACGCCTCCGATCAGCAACGCCATCGTTGCGTCGGTGTTCTCGGCCGAGCGTTCGGGCATATAGGTTTCCAGCCAGCTTGTTGCGAACAGCAGCGCGGCGGTCAGCGCCGTTGCGAGGCCGCTCCGCAATCCCAGGCGGTGCAGCAACCAGATCAAGCCGCCGTACTGGAAGAACTTCTCGCAGAACGCCTGGATGGCGACACCGATCGAACCGCGCAGGAAACGTGCGAACGGCACCCAACCGAACGCGCGTGGGGTGGCGTCGAATGTGAACGGCTGAAGTCGGGTAATGACGATCATGCCGGCGACGGCAAGCGTGACGATCACCAAGCGTGCCTCGCCGACGCGTCCCAGCGGCAGCAGTCAGATCGCAATTGCCAAGCCGGCCCCTTCGATATCGGTACGTTCCAGTGTCGCATCTATGATCGGGACTCGGCCGGCAAGCTCGGCGGCAATCAGCTGCGGCAACAGGACCAGGACGCGACGCGACCCATATAGCGCATCGAGGATGGCGCCGATGCGAGCCGAGGTCGCGGTGAAGCGGATCAGGTCGATGGTTGACAGGGTTGGGTTCAGCACGATCGGGGCGAGCGCGCGGATGTATTTGTGCGCGCTGGTGACTGGAACGTAGGGATACAGTCGATAGCCGAACCATATGAGCAGCACCATGGTGGCCGGCGGATCGTTCGACAATTCCTTCAGCAGCGGCCAGCGGAGTCCGGAGCCGGCCAGGGTCGCAGCGATCGCGCCGACGCCCGCCCCGATCGTATCGGCATAGACATCACCCATCGAGGTGACGCGCCCTTGGTCGTTGAATTGAGCCAGTTCGACGCCGGCGGCCAGGGCGGCTCCGGCGAGCGTGATGGGCAGCGCGTGGCGCCATCCGAGTGTTAAGACGCCGAAAAACCCGAATGGGATGTATAGCAGGATGTTGGCCAGCAGGTCGGCGCGGTGATCCCAGTCGTGCCGTGTGCTCCACAGGTAGGCGAGCGGACCGGTCGGTGTCGCGCGAGTGTGGAAGTGGATCGGATAGAGCGAGCCGTACAGGATGAAGGCGACGACCAGCAGGAAGACGATCGCGTAGGCGCGTGGCGAACCTGGCATGTTAGATCGCAGGTAGATCTGATTTGGGTATTTTATTTAACGCTGCTGCATCGTGATTGCGGTACGCGTGCGGTGAAGTCGTGGGTGGCCGGCCCCTCGGGCCCTCGGCCTCCGCCGGGGCATGCTTCGCCAAGGGCAGGCTCCGCCTGTCCTCGGGCGCTTGACCCGGGGGCCGGGTACGGCACGTGGTGGCAGGCTGTCGCGCGTTGCGGGGTGTCGTACGAAGATTTGTGCCGCGCCGACCCCTGCCCCCAACCCCGGTCCGCTTCGCGGCCCAAGCCCTCAAGGGGAGGGGGAATATAGTCCAATATGGTTACATCGTTGCGCCGATGACCCAGGGGGCGAACTCGGCGGCGCCGAAGTCGAACTGCTCGCTCTTGGTGCGCTCGCCCGATGCCACGCGCAGCATCAACTCGAAGATCTGCTGGCCGCACTCCTGCACCGACAGATCGCCGTCCAGGATCGCGCCGCAGTTCACGTCCATGTCGTCTTCCATGCGCTGGAACATCGGCGTGTTGGTAGCAAGCTTGATCGACGGCGCGGGCTTGCAGCCGAACACGCTGCCGCGGCCGGTGGTGAAGCACACTAGGTTGGCGCCGCCTGCCACCTGTCCGGTCGCTGCCACCGGATCGTAGCCGGGCGTGTCCATGAACACGAAGCCGCGTTTCGTTACGGCCTCGGCGTAGGCCACTACGTCCACGAGGTTGGTGCTGCCGGCCTTTGCCATCGCGCCGAGCGACTTCTCCAGGATCGTTGTCAATCCGCCCAGCTTGTTGCCGGGCGAGGGGTTGGCGTTCATTTCGGCGCCCTCGCGCGCGGTGTAGTCTTCCCACCAGCGCATCAGGCCGACCAGTTTCTCGCCCACCTCGCGGCTGATCGCGCGGCGGGTCAGCAGGTGTTCCGCGCCGTAGGTCTCCGGCGTCTCCGATAGGATCACGCTGCCGCCGTGGCGCACCACGAGATCGCTCGCCACGCCGAGCGCGGGATTGGCCGAGACGCCGGAATAGCCATCGGAACCGCCGCACTGCAGCGCCACGGTCAGTTCGCTGGCCGGCACCGCCGCGCGCGTCACGGCGTCGGCTTCCGCCAGCACGTCCTTCACGAAGGCGACCGAAGCCTCCACGGTCTTGCGCGTGCCGCCCATCGACTGGATGTCCATGTTGCGGATACGGTCCGACAGGTGCTGTTCGTCCTTCAGGCCGCGGATCTGATTGACCTCGCAGCCGAGGCCGAGGACGACGACGTGGGAGAAGTTGACGTGCCGCGCATAACCCGCGAGGGTGCGGCGCAGCAGGCGCAGCGGTTCCTTCTCGGTCATGCCGCAGCCGGATTTGTGGGTCAGGGCCACCACGCCGTCGACATTGGGAAATCCCGCCAGCGGGTCGTCGCCGCTGAACGGGTTGCGGCGGAATACGCCGGAGACCAGCTCGGCCACGTGGGCGGAACAATTCACGCTAGTCAGGATGCCGATGTAGTTGCGTGTTGCCACGCGGCCGTCGGCGCGGCGGATGCCCTGGAAGGTGGCTTGCGGGTCGATGAACCGCGTGGGTTTCGCGTCCACGCCGTAGGCGTAATCCTTGGCGAAGTCGCCCATTTCGCAGTTGTGCACGTGTACGTGCTGGCCGGGCGAGATTTGCGAGGACGCGAAGCCGATGATCTGGCCGTAGCGCCGGATCGCGTCGGTCTTGGCGATCGCGCGCACGGCAACCTTGTGGCCGGCGGGGATCCGTTCCGACGCCACCACGTTGTCGGCGACCGGGGCGCCCGGTAGTAGCGTCGCTCGCGCGATCACCACGCCGTCGTCTGGGTGCAGGCGGATTACCGGCGGGGGGGGCATTTGGGTACTCCGGTTTCGATCGAATTGTGTTGGTAATGAGTAGGGTGGTGTGCATTGGCGATCAGGTCGGTGCGGGCGGCACGTCCCTCACCCTCGTCGCTTCGCGCCTCGACCTCTCCCGCAAAACGGCGGGAGAGGTAAGTGTGTTGTTGTGATCTAGCTGGCGACGTTGCCGGCTGCCTTGCGGGTGGCCGTCACTGCTTCTTTCGCGGCGCGCGCCATCAGGCCGCTGTCGTTCGCGATCGTAACGAAGCTGAACCCCATGCCGATCATCCGCGCGGCATAGGCGGCGGTGCCGTTGTGCAGCCCGGCGAACTTGCCGTGCTTCTTGCAGCTCGCCAGCAGCCTCTCATAGATGCCGAGGATCCGCGGCTCCTCGCGGTCGAGCGTGGGGATCATGCCGAGCGACAGCCCCATGTCGGACGGACCGATATAGATGCCGCTGATGCCGGGCACACTGAGGATATCGTCGATGTTGTCGATGCCGTCCTGCGTCTCGATCATCGGGATGACCAGCACTTCGTCGTTTGCGATCGACTGGTAGCTGGATGCCTCGCCGTAAGCCGCGGCACGGATCGGGCCGTTGCTGCGTTTGCCCTTCGGCGGATACAGGCTGTAGGAGGCCAGGGCCTGCGCCTCGGTCTTGTTGTTCACCATTGGGCAGATGATGCCCCAGGCGCCGCCGTCCAGCGCCTTGCCGATGATGCCGGGCTCGTTCCACGGCACGCGCACCAGCGGCGTGATCGGGTGTTTGTCCATCGCCTGGAAGCACTGCACCATCGACTGGTAGTCCTGCACGCCGTGCTGCATGTCGACGGTGACGCTGTCCCAGCCGCACCCGGCCATCACCTCGGCCGAGAAGCCGGACGGGATCGCCAGCCAGCCATTCACACACGCCTTGCCGGCCGCCAGCCGCGCCTTGAGCTTGTTCGCCATTGGTGTTTCCCCACTGCAAAAGAGACGGCTCACGCTAGGCTTGGGGGGCGGGAGCGTCAACGCGACGGCACTGCGCGCGAAGGCAACGGGGAATTTGCGGGCGGCGCCCTGATCTTTTTGTTCACTCGATTGCGCCGTGCGGACGGCGTCTGGATCGGGTTGAATGGCGACATGGACGCGGTGGATCTGGCGTTGGTGCTGGCGGTCGATGGCTCGGCCAGCGTCACCTATGAGGAGTTCGGACTGATCGCCGGCGGCATGGCGGCGGCGCTGCGCGATCCGCTTGTGGTGCGCGGCCTGATCGGTGGCCCGGCGCGTGCCAGCATGTGCTCGTTGCTGTTGTGGTCGGGTGCCGGCGCGCAGGAGGTGTTGACTGACTGGACGCTGATCGCCTCGCCGGCCGATGCGGCGGGGTTTGCCGATGCTGTCGATAACATGTCGCGCCTGGTGCCGGCTGGGCAGACCGCGATCGGCGAGGCGCTGCTCGCGTCGCTGACACTGCTTGCGCATCTGCCGTCGCACTCCGCGCGCCAGGTGGTGAACGTGATCGGCGATGGGCGATCCAACGATGGCGTGCCGCCGGGCCCGATCCGCGATCGCATGGCGGCTGCCGGCATCACGATCAATGGGCTGTGCATCCTGCATGAGGAGCCCGATCTGTTGGAGTCCTACACCAGCGAGGTGATTGGCGGCCCGGGCGCCTTTGCGGTGACCTGCGCGGCTTACGCCGACTTCGCCTCGGCGATGCGCCAGAAGCTGACCCGCGAGATCAACGGACCGATCGTTTGACGCTGCCGCAGGCTGGGTCCTCGTTGACCCGGGTCTCGCTGGCTGGGCGCTGGTGGATCGGGCGCCCGTCGAGCAGAAAAGCCGGTGCCGGTGGGCGACGGCTTGCCCTGATGATCTGGCTTTTGTGCGCGGTGCTTGTCGGTTGTGCCGGGCCGGCGCCCCCACCACCGGCGGAGCTGACGGCCGGGCCGAAAACCGAGACGATCTTCCTGGTCGCGCGCGGCTGGCACACGGATGTCGGGGTGCTGGCGGCGCAGGCGGGTGACGCGCTTGGCGCGCTCCGCACGACCTTCCCTGGTGTACACACACTGCTGATCGGCTTCGGCGAGCGCGCCTACTTGCTGCGTCGCCACAACGACCTTGGCAATTCGCTGGCGGCATTGGTGCCGGGCGCCGGCGCGCTGCTGGTGACCGCGCTGCGCGACACGCCCCAGTCGGCGTTCCCTGTGGGCGATGTGATCGTGCTGCATGTTTCGGCGCGTGGGCTGGCGAGGTTGACCGACTTCATCGCTGTGTCATTCGAACGCGCGCCCGACAGTGCGCCGCGCGAGATTGCGGACGGGCCGTATCCCGGCAGCCTGTTCTACGCGTCGACCCGCACCTACAGCGCCGGATATACCTGCAACACTTGGACGGCCGAGGCACTGCAGACCGCCGGCCTGCCGGTACGTGCCGCCGGCGTGATATTCGCCGATGAGGTGGCCGATCAGGCGCGGCGGGTCGCGGGCGAGTAGGACTAGGGGGCGTCTACATTGGCAGGCCCGCTATGGGCATGGGGGTGCCCCGCCACTCGGGCACATCACAGGTGAGATGAGCGGTGGGACGACCGTTGAGTTGCCGCCTGCCGTCGACGGGGCGCTGCTGCTGACGGTGCACCCGCCGAGCACAAACGGCAGCAAAACCATGATCAGGCCGGCAATGCGCGCGCGGCGTGGCGGCCGCATGCCGGAAGATGTTCGCCGAGGCGGCGGCGGATCAGCCGAAGCTGTGGCGTGCCAGGTGGCGGCCGCTATTGGCATGGCGGCGGCGTGCCGTTCGAGCAGGTCACAGTCGAGCCGGGTGGCACGATGATCGTGGTGTTGTTCCTCGGCGCGGGCGGGCTGCTGCTGCTGAAGCTGCAGCCACCGAACGCGAGTGGCAGCACCAAGAGGATCAGGCGAGTGGCGCGCATGTGTGATGTGTCCTTGCGAATGAATGCGCCGCACGAAAACGGCCTCGGCCACCTCGCCGAGGATGGTGCGGCACACAGAAGACATGTTTTCAGACAGCTATCAACTTGGGCTGGCAACTTGGGCTGGCGGAACGGCGAGATTGTGACCGGCCGTTCAAAACCCGGTGAGGTTTGGATAACGGCTGCGTTAGACGGTGCCGGTCGGCGCCGGTTTCAACTGAGACACTGCCGGGCGGGCGCCTGCCTTGCGACTGATCCGCGGCGTAGGCAGACTGATGCCATGGCGGCACGTGTTTCCGTTTTGGCGTTGACGTTGCCGCTGGCCGTGGCACTGCTGGCCGTGGCGCCGCGTGCCGTCGTGCCCCGGGCCTGGGCCGAGCATACGGTGCATGCCCGGATCGACCGCGACGTTGCCAGCTACGAGGTGCATCGCGACCTGACCTGGGCGCTGGTCGAAGAACTGGATGTCTCCCTGTTCACGCAGCGCGGCATTCATGTGAACGATCGCAGTGCCTGGACCTTCTACCCGGACAAGCAAACGCTGGAACTGGTCGAAGCGTGGGTCGACCAGCCCGATGGGACGCGTGTCACCGTGCCGCCGACCGGCATCTTCACCCGCCCGAGCACGGCCGCGCAAAACGCGCCCGGCTTCGTCGACAGCCTGACCACCACGGTGCTGTTTCCGCAACTGCGCGAGGGCAGCCGCACCCATGTCGTGTGGCGGCGGACGCAGAAGATGCCGGGCCTGTTCGGCTTCAACGCGCGGAGCGAGGCCACCTATCAGTGGGACACCGCCATTGACGAAACTCGTATCGCGATACCCGCCGATGTCGACCTGCATTGGCGTGCGCGCGGCTTCGAGGTGACCGACCGGACGGAGGACGGCATACGCCATATCGTCGCGCGTGTGCATGATCTGCCGGGCGAGGATGTCGAGGCGATGATGGTGTCGACATCCGATTTCCAGCCGACATTCGAAGCGACCACGCTGCCCGACATGTCGGCGACCGGCGCCATCGTCTATCGCGAATCGAAGGATCGCGCCGCGGTCACGCCGGAGATCTCGGCACTCGCCTCGCGGATCGCCGGCACGCGCACCGGGCTGGATGCGGCGCGCGCAATCTACGACTGGGTGGCCGGCAATATCCGCTATATCGCGGTGTACCTGTCGCTCGATGCGGGGATGGTGTCGCACAGCGCGACCGAGGTCCTGCACAGCGGCTATGGCGACTGCAAGGATTATGTCGTTCTGATGCAGGCACTGCTTGCCGCGCGCGGGATCGTCGGTGTGCCCGCGGGCATCGATTGGGGTGCGAGCTACGCGGATCCGGTGTCGTGGGCACCGTTTTCCACCAATCACCGGATCATCTACCTACCGGAGTTCCAACACTTCGCCAATCCGACCGACCGCTATGCCGGGTTCGACGCGTTGGATCGCCGCCTGTCCGGCAAGCTGGCGGTGCTGGCGACGCCGGACGGCGCGATAATTCGCACGCCGGCGTCTACACCCGAGGGGAACCGGTACCGGATGCAAAGCCGCCTGAGCCTGACGGCGGACGGTGCGATCGACGGCGTTACCAGCTATGACATGTCGCCCAATACCGAGGAATTCGCTCGCGCGCTGGTCAGCGGTACGCCCTCAATGACGGATCTTGCCGAGCGGCTGCTGCAGCGCACGCTGGAAGGTGGCTTCGGCACGATGATGGCGGGTGATCCGCACGATTTGTCTCGGCCATTTGCGCTGTCGGCGTCGTGGCACAGCGCGCACGCGGTGAATGCGCAGGGTGACAGGATCTATCTGCGGGTGCCGGCGGGGCCTGACCTGCTGCCGCCTGGGCTGGAGCGCGGGAAGATCTCGCCGACGGGCAAGCGGCTGCATCCCGAACTGGCCGATGCGCGCGAGCAGAAATGGGAGACGGTGATCACGCTGCCGCCTGGGTTGCGGGTGGAGCGGTTGCCCGACGACGTCGAGCTTGATACGGGCGTCGGCCGTTATACCGCCCACTATGTGCGGCAGGGTGACGATATTGCCGTGTCGCGTCGTCTTTTCGTCGGTCGCGACGTGGTGGAGGCGGGGGATTATCCGGCATTGGAACGGTTGCTGTATGCGGCGCTAGTCGATGCGCGGGCGGTTCTGGTGCTCGGGCACGCGGAGTAGGCGCTTGGGGCGGGTTTCCCGGGTGTTGGGGGGGGGAGGCCAGGCCGTGAAGTTGTTTCGGGGGTGGGGTATTCTTTCGTGGCGCCTCGGCGGAAAGTGCCACGCTCCCGGAACAAGTCCGGGGCGTGGCTTTTCCGCGCTACGCCCTCGGAACGAGTTCGGGGCATAGGTTTTCCGGCTCACGTCCCGGGTGGGCTTCTTGCGGTGTGCGGCGGGGGGCGCCAGACTTGCGCTTGAAGGGCGCGGTTGGTCGGCCGCGCGGTAAGATCAACGGGGGAATCTCCTAGCCAATGTCCACCGCAACAACTGCGGGTGCGTCCCGCTTTGCCGGTCTCACACCGCTGCTTTCGCCGCGTTCAGTTGCCATTCTGGGCGCGTCAAATGATCCGGTGCGCATCGGCGGCCGTCCGTTGGCATATATGCTGGCGCAGAAGTTTGCCGGCGCGATCTATCCGGTGAACCCAAATCGCGGCGAGGTGCAGGGCGTGAAGGCGTATCCTTCGGTCGCCGATCTGCCGGAAACGCCTGACGTGGCGATCATTGCGGTGCCAGCGGAGTTTGCGGTGCAGGCGGTGGAGGATCTGGCGAAGCGCGGCACCAAGGGCGCGCTGATGTTCACCGCCGGCTTTGCCGAGGTGGACGCCAAGGGAGAGGCCGAGCAGGACCGCATGGTGGCGATCGCGCGGGCGCACGGCATGCGCATTCTGGGGCCGAATTGCCTCGGCGTGTTCGACGCGCGCACCAGCTATTACGCAACGTTCTCGTCGTCGTTCGACAGCGGCTGGCCGGTGCCGGGGCGGATCGGTATCGCCAGCCAGTCCGGCGCTTATGGGACGCATCTGTATACGCTGGCGCGCAACCGCGGCATCGGCGCCTCGGTGTGCATCATGACCGGCAACGAGGCCGACGTGACGGTGGGCGAGTGCATCGGCTGGCTGGCCGAGAACCCCGAGGTCGATGTCATCGCTGTCTACGCCGAGGGCATCCGGGAGGCGCCCGGACTGATCGCGGCGTTCGAGGTGGCGCGCGCGGCGAGGAAGCCGATTATCATGCAGAAGGTCGGGCGCAGCGAACTGGGCACCAAGGCGGCGAAGTCACACACCGCCTCGATCGCCGGGAATGACGCGGTGACCGAAGCTGTCATGGCCGAGTTTGGCGTGTTGCGCGCGCGCAACTCGGAAGAGATGCTGGATATCGCGCACACGGCGACGCGGCGGATCTATCCAGTGCGGAACACGCTGGGGGTGATCACGCTGTCCGGCGGGGCGGGTGTGCTGATCAGCGACGTGGCGGAGAGCGTCGGGTTGGCGATGCCTGAAATGCCGCAGGACGCGCAGGCGCAGCTGAAGGAGCTGGTGACGTTCTGCGCGCCGCGCAATCCGGTGGATGCGACCGCGCAGGTGGGCAACGATCTCTCGCTGCTGAGCAAATTCACCGAATCGCTGGTGCGCGACGGCGGGTATTCGTCGATCCTTGGGTTTTTCACCATGGTGGCGTCGGCGCGGCGCTGGCCGGCGATGCGGGAGCAGCTTGACCTGGTGCGGACGAAATACACCGATCGGCTCTATGTGCTGTCGTTGATCGCGCAACCGGAACGGATCCGCGAACTGGAGGCGGATGGCTGGATCTGTCACGAGGACCCGACGCGCGCCGTGGTCGCGATTGACGCGATGGGGCGGCTTGGGACGTCGTTCGCCGCACCCGCCGCGCTGCCGGCGCCGGCGATCGCGCCGGTGACGCTACCGACGGCGACGCCGAGCGAGGCGGAGGCGAAACGGTTGCTGGCGGCGGCGGGGATTGCCTCGGCGCCGGAGCAGGCTTGCGCGGGCCCGGCGGAGGCTGTGGCGGCGGCGGAACGGTTTGGCTTCCCGGTGGTGATGAAGATTCTCTCGGCCGATATCCTGCACAAGTCGGAGATCGGCGGCGTGCTGCTGGACGTTGCCGATGCCGCGGCGGTTCGCGATGGTTACGATACGCTGTTGGCGCGGGCGAAACGGGCGGCGCCCGCGGCGCGGATCGAGGGCGTGCTGGTAGCGAAACAACTCAAGGGTGGGGTGGAATGCATCATGGGCATCCATCGTGACCCGGTGTTCGGGCCGATGGCGATGTTCGGTCTGGGTGGGATTTTCGTCGAGATTCTGAAGGACGTTGTGTTCCATCGTTGCCCGTTCGGTGTCGACGTGGCCGAGGCGATGGTCGGGGCGATCAAAGGTGCGCCTCTGCTGCGGGGGGCGCGTGGGCGGCCGCCGGCGGATGTGAAGGCACTGGCGGAGATGCTGTCGCGGCTGTCGGCGTTCGCCGTCGCGGCGGGGCCGAAGCTGGCTTCGATTGATCTCAATCCAGTGTTTGCCATGCCGGAGGGACAGGGGGCGTTTGCGGCGGATGCGGTGATTGAGGTGGAGAGCTGAGCGCAGTCGGCGACCGAAGCTCGGTTTCTCGGTGAAGGTGGCGCCGTGATATGCGGGCCGTGCCATGGGAAGCATGTACGATCAGGATTTGGTGCTCTGGAGCGAGCAACAGGCCCGCGCGTTGCGCGCGGCGGCAGATGCGGGATGGGACGCATCGATCGATTGGGAGAATGTCGCCGCGGAGATCGAAAGCGTAGGCACGGAGGATCGGCGCGCACTCGTCGGATATATTGCGATCGTCATCGAGCATTTGCTGAAGTTGCAAGCTTCCCGCTCGCCGATCTTTGGCCGTGGCTTGAAGGAGAACTTCTCCGAGCGCGGGGCGAAATCGAAATGTTGGTGGAGGAGAGCCCCAGCCTACGGAGCGGGATCGCTGGGATGATCGCCCGGAAATTCCCTGGCGCTCGCACGCTGGTTCGCGTCGGTCTTGAGGATTACGGCGAGCAACCGCTGATCGACCTGGACCAGGTCACCTACAGCGAGGATCAGGTGCTCGGCGAGTGGATGCCAGGCTCCCCATAATGGAAGGCTCGGGCTTCGGCATTCCGAGTAAGTGAGTCGTTACATTCCCGGCGCGGCTTCCTCGACGGCGGGAAGCTCGACACGGCTGCCGCGGAATGCCAGCAGCGCCGTCGCGGCGGCTGCAATCAGCGCGAATACGCAGGCGCTCAGGAAGATGCGCGTCGGCGGCAGGCCGAGCGACAACAGGTAGCCACCCAGCACCGGCGCGGCGACGCCGCCTAGCCGGCCGATGCCGAGCGCCCAGCCAACGCCGCTGGTGCGCATGCGCGCCGGATAGAGCTTCCCGCAGGCTCCGTTGGCGCCGGTCTGGCTTCCGGTGATGGTCATCCCGGCCAGGAAGGTCATCGCCAGCAGCAATGCATAGGGCAGCGCCAGGAGTGCGATCGCCGCGATGAAGACGGCGCCCGCGGCGTAATGCAGCGCCAGCGCGCGCTCGGGTCCGAGCCGGTCCACCGCGAGGCCAAGATAGAGGACCGCAAACAACGCGCCGAAATCCCGGAGGCTGGAGGCGAACACGGCCTGCGACGGGGTCATGCCGATCATGGTCAGCACCGTCGGCATCCAGTAGGCGAACAGGAAAAGGTTCAACAGGCTGCAGAAGAATACGATCCACAGCAGCACGGTCTGCAGCGCATAGCCGTTGCCGAACAGCACTCTGATCGGATTGATCGACGCGATGTCGACACGAGCGCCGCCCGTCGGTGCGATATCGAGACGCCGGAGCAGGTTGGCGTGACGAGGCGAAAGGGCTTTCCGGGCGGCCAGGAACCGCGGCGATTCGGGCAGCCATAGCGCGAGCGCCACCACCAGAACGAGCGGGAACGCGCCGCCCAGGATGAAGATCATCGGCCAGCCGAAATGCGGCAGCAGGGGTGCCACGATCTGGCCGCCGAGGAAGCCGCCAAGAGGTGCGCCGGTGAATGTCGCCATGATCATGGTCGCGCGCAGGCGGTGCGGCGCGTAGTCGCCGGTCAGCGCGGCCGCGCCGGCAAATCCGCCGCCGATGCCGATGCCGGTGATGAAGCGCCAGAGGGTCAACATGCCAAGCGTGTCGGCGGTCGCGCTGAGCAATGACGCAATGCCGAAGATCGTGAGACTGGCGAGCAGCAGCGGACGGCGGCCGAAACGATCGCCGATCGGCCCGGCGGAGAGCGCGCCGGCCATGATGCCGATGCTCGACCAGAGGAATGCCGTCGTGAACATCGACGGCGGCAGGTGCCACTGATGGATCAGCGGTGGCACGGCCCAGGCGACCGAATTAAGGTCGTAGCCGTCGCAGGTCTGGACGAGCAGGCACAATGCCGCAACGCGAAGCTGCAAGCCGCCAATTCTTTGGTTCTCGAGCGCGGTCTCGGTCTTCGATAACGCCGCTTCTGCCATGTTGGCCTCCGGACGTTGTCTCCCTTGCAGTCGATGTTGCATGCTGCGCGGTGCCGTGCAAGCTGGAGCGCGCTGGGCGGCACCCTTGGCGGGCGCGCGTGCATGACGCAACATCACTCCTGAGCGACGCCGTGAGCCCGGAGGAAGCGCCAAGCATGATCAACAAGATCGTCCAGTCCATGGCCGAGGCGATGGTGGGCATCGAGGACGGGTCCACCGTGCTGGTTGGCGGCTTCGGCGCCGTCGGGCAGCCGAACGCGCTGATCGACGGGCTGATCGAGCAGGGTGCCACCAACCTGACGGTCGCCTGCAACAATGCCGGGGTCGGGCATGTCGGGCTGGCGCGGCTGATGGAACTCGGCCGCGTCGCCCGGATCATCTGTTCGTTTCCGCGGTCGTCCGATCCCGTGGTGTTCGAGACGTTGTATCGCGCCGGCAAGATCGAACTGGAGATCGTGCCTCAGGGCACGCTGGCCGAGCGGATGCGTGCCGCCGGCGCGGGGGTTCCGGCGTTCTTCACCGCCACCGGCGTCGGCACCAAGATGGCGATGGGCAAGGAAACCCGCGAGATCGACGGCCGCACCTACGTGCTGGAGAAGTCGCTGCCCGGTGATGTGGCGCTGGTCGAGGCGTGGGAGGCCGATCGTTGGGGCAACCTGACGTTCAAGAAGGCCGGGCGCAACTTCAACCCGATCTGCGCCATGGCGGGCAAGCTTTGCATTGTGCAAACGCAGCACCTGCGCGAGTTGGGCGAGATCGACCCTGACCATGTGGTCACCCCGGGAATCTTCGTGGACCGCGTGCTGCACGTGCCCTACGGTGACCCGACCGGCTTCTGACAGGAGGCGCTGACATGCCTGACACCGCCATCATCGAGCCCAAGCCGCTGAGCCGTCCGCAGATGGCCGCGCGCGTTGCGGAGGACATCCCCGAGGGGTGGTACGTCAATCTCGGGATTGGTATCCCGACCTTGGTCGCGGATCACGTGCCGCTGGAGCGCGAGGTGATATTCCACTCGGAGAACGGTGTGCTGGGGATGGGACCGGCGCCGCCTGAGGCCGAGATCGATCGGTGGCTGATCAATGCAGGGAAGCAATATGTGACGCTGCGCGCCGGGGGTAGCTTCTGCCATCACGCCGATAGTTTCTCGATGATCAGGGGCGGGCATCTGGATCTTTGCGTGTTGGGCGCGTTCCAGGTGGCGGACAATGGTGACATCGCCAACTGGGCGACCAGCGAGAACGATACGGCGCCGGCGGTTGGCGGGGCGATGGACCTGGCGGCGGGAGCGAAACGGCTTTGGGTGATGATGGAGCATACAACAAAGGACGGCACGCCGAAGCTGGTGCGGAAGTGCAGCTATCCGCTGACGGCGCTTGGCGCGGTGAAGCGTATTTATACAAATCTTGCGGTGATTGATGTGACGCCGCGCGGGCTCGAGGTGATCGACATGGCACCGGGGATGACGCTGGAAGCGTTGCAGTCGCGCACCGAGGCGAAGCTGCATCCGAAACAAGCGTAGGGCGGAAAGCCTTGCCCTCGGGCTTGAGCCGGGGGGTAAGCGCATTCCGCCGGTTGCGTTGCGTCGACGGTTTGTTGCTTTGCCGGGCTCGAAAGACGGCGGAAGGCGCTGGCCCCGGGTCAAGCCCGAGGGCAAGGCTTTTCGGCCCTACTTTTGGTTGGCGGGAGCTTGGCGATGACTGACTTGGTGGAGGGCGCCCCGCCGCTTCTGGAAGCGCGCGATGGGGCGACATTGCTGCTGACACTGAATTATGTTGCGCGGCGCAATGCGCTCTCGATGCCGCTGCGCGCGGCGCTGATCGAGGCGTTCGACCGTGCCGAGCGTGATCCTGATCTTAGGGCGATTGTGCTGACGGGAGCTGGGGGGCATTTCTGCGCCGGCGGCGATATCAGCGGGATGAATGTCAGCGATCTGGCCGCGGGGCGGGAGCGGTTCCGGCTGACCCATCGGCTGGTCAAGCTGATGGTGCATTGCGCGAAGCCGATCATCGCGGCGGTGGAGGGGTATGCGGTCGGCGCCGGGCTGTCGCTGGCGCTGTGCTGCGATACGATTGTCGCCGCGGAGAGCGCGCGGTTTGGCGCCGGGTTCGGCCGCATCGGGCTGATCGCCGATATGGGCCTCAATCATACGCTGCCGCAGCGGGTGGGGATGGGGCGGGCGCGGCAATTGCTGCTTTATGGCGAACAGAT
Source organism: Acetobacteraceae bacterium (assembly GCA_035696165.1). Classification (GTDB taxonomy): domain Bacteria; phylum Pseudomonadota; class Alphaproteobacteria; order Acetobacterales; family Acetobacteraceae; genus Palsa-883. Next base: position 31,536 of record DASRQX010000351.1, read on the forward strand.
CGACGCAGTGGCGGCGGAGCGTGTTGGTTTGATCGATCATGTGGTGGCGGCTGGTGCCGCGCTCGGGTTTGCGCGCGATCGTGCGGCGGCGTTGGCCGGTGGGGCGCCGCTGCCGCTGGCGTTGACCAGGAGGTTGTTGGCGGAGGGGCTGGATGCGGCGCTGGAGCAGGAGCGGGATTTGCAGAGCACGCTGTTCCTGACTGAGGATCATCGCGAGGGACGCGATGCGTTTTTAGCAAAGCGGCGGCCGGTGTTTCGGGGGCGGTAGGGCGTGGTCTGGGGGATCGTGACTGCGTAGGCTTCTGTCGGTCTTTGCGAGTTTGGGCTGCGATATCGGGCCAAGGCGGCGAGCGTAGCGAGAAGCGTGAGGGGTGCGTGCGGCACGACCCTCACCCTCGTCGCTTCGCACCACCTCTCCCACGAAGGGCGGCAGAGGTGGTGCGAAGTGGTGGACAATTTCGTTGGCGATCCTTAGCCGCGTTTGAAGTGCACCATTGCGTTTTGGCCGATGTGGTGGCCGGGCATTAGCGTGCCGTAGGGCGGAAATGGGACGCTGCCCAGGCAGCCGGTGAAGATGCTGTCGTGGATCAGGCAGCTGGATCGGATCGTTGGCCATACGCTTTCGGAGAGGACGTCCTGGTCAAGATGGTCGCCCTCCATGCGCCAGCCGGTGTAGGCGCGCATCAGGCCGTCCGGGCCGGGCAGGATATTGCCTACGCCGCCCCACATGCCGGCCAGCAGCAGGTCGGTGTGGGTGTACCAATCGCGCATGGTGTGGAACCAGCACGACGACGCGAGCCAGGCATCGACCGCGACACGCTCCTTGACCGACAGCAGCGCGTCGGCGTCGCGGATCAGGAAGCGGCGCACCGTCGGGTCGGCCAGCACGTCGAAGCGCCACAGCAGGCGGCGATGCTGAGGCACCCCGGCCGGCAGTGCCTTCAGCCGAAGCTGCACGTTATGGCGCGACAGTTCGCTGCGGAATGCGGGCGGCACCGATGCGTCGTGGTAGACCCGCATCGTCCAGCCGGGGAACAGGTGGGCCACGATGCGGGCGCTCTCCAGCAGGGGGATCTGGTAGGCCGGGTCCTCGCCCCACAGGCAGTACGCGATGACGTTGTCCGCCGGGTGCGTGGGATCGAACGCCGGCGGTTGCGCCCGCGGGATCGTTGCCACCTTGGCGCGGCCGCCGAACATTGCGTCCTTCGCCTCGAGCGCCCGGCGGCCGTACTGGACGGCAAGGTCGGTGCGGCCGATGCGGTTGGCCGCGTCGCACAGGCAGTCAAATACGTTCGGGCTCCGGCTGCCGAGCGCCAGTGCCCGTTCCGCGGCTTCGATCGCGGCGGCGGGTTGGTTGCTGAGCAGCAGCACCACGCCCAGGTTTTCGTGCAGTTCGGCGGCGTCGGGGAACCGCCTTTCACCGTCGCGCAACGCGGCGATGCTGTCCTCGATCTGGCCGGCCGCGTGTTGGACCAGTCCGAGGAACACGAAATCCCCTGGAACGAGCTCCACGCCACCGGCGATCAACGCTTGTTGCCGCGTTAATGCTTCGTCGGGCGCACCGGCGGTGTAAGCGCGGCGGGCTGCCTGGCGGAGTTCGTCCGGCGGCGGGTCCAGCGACGCGCCCGGCAGCAGGTCGGTCATTTTGGCAGCAGCACCACGTCGGCCTCGGCGGTGGCGCTGACGCTGACATCGGTGGGCTCGGCGCTGGGCGGCGCGGCGGACGATGCGGCGGTCTGTGCCGCCATCATCACCCGCGGCATCATCGGCTGCGGGTGGGGGCTGTCCAGCCGCACCTCCTTGAACGAGTCGAAGCGCAGGTTGAGGAGCACGGCGGCGTCCTCGGCGCGGCCACGCAGCGCGGCGATTGCCTGCTTCGTCGCCTCGGCTCGCGCCGTCCGCGTCGCGACATCGGACAAGCGCCAGCCGAGCTGGCCGACCGCCAGCCCCTTCTGCTGCAAATCGCCGACCAGCTTCAGCAGCGCGGCGCCGTCGTGGCTGGTAAGCTCGAGCGACTGGTTGGCCTGCCAGTGCGCCGGCGAGGCCACCGGCGCAGGGCCGACGCGCCAGACGAAGTAGCCGCCGGTACTGACGGTGACACCGGCGACCGCCTTGGACGCGGCCAGCGCGTCATCCATCGTCGCATTCACCCCCCGCTGAGCCTGCGCCGGGGTTGGGGCGGTGGTTTCGACCCGCAGCGACGCGTCGAGTTCGTCCGGATGTTCGGTCACCGTCGCCGTCTCGCTGAGACGCAGCAGGGTTTCGGCGCGTGCGGTGGCGGCGGTCAGCAGCAGGAGGGCGGCCAGCGACAGGCCCCAGGGACGGGCGGTGTGGCGAACCGTGTGTCGTGGGATCATGCGGCGCTCCTCGCGGGCGATGGCGGCGCACCCTGCCTGCGCGCCATCAGCTCGGCAAGCGCGTGTTGGTGGTTGGCGCAGGTCCGGATTGATGGGACGCACCGGGTTGGCTGTTCGCCCACCTTTTTGCGGGCTTGGGCCGCGAAGAGCGGACCAAGGCGGCGAGCGGAGCGCGGCGGTGGAACCGTAGCGCCACGCCACCCTCGTCGCTTCGCGCCTCGACTGCGAGAAGGGCGGGCGAGGTGTACGTGGTTCCCGTCGCGGCGGAGCTGCGCAAGGCGTTCACCACCTGGCGCAGTTCGTCGTTGGTCGGCACGCTGTCGGCGTGCTGGTTCACCGCGTTTGCGATGACCGAGGCGGCGCTGGTGCGCTCGGCCGGTCAGGTCGAGATCGTGTTCACGCTGCTGTTCAGCCGGTTTTACCTGACGGAGACGCTGCGGCCGGGCGACGTTGCCGGGCTGATCCTGGTGGTCGGCGGCGTGCTGCTCATTGTGGCCGGGAGCTGACAGGTGGGGTTCGGCCGATCCGCAGTTCGGTTCGGATTTCCTCGGCCAGCAGCGGGTTCGCGCGCCGGATCTGGCCGGCACGCAAAGTGCTGGCGATGTCGGGCCGCCCCTGCATTTCCCAGGCTTCGAGGAACAGCAGGTCGCTGATCGCGGTCTCGTCCGGGGCGGCACGCAACGCCCGGCGCACCGCCTCTGTCAGCGGTCGGTGCCAAACTTCCGCATTGGGTGACATGGCCCCCCCTCCCCCTGTTTCTTCGACGGCATTGAGCTAGGGAGATGGAGGCCGCTTCGCCATCCCCCGGTGCGTGACCGGAGGATGAAATCGACGTGGGGTGAATGCAATGCTAATAACGGTACAGATCGTGCTTGAATGGTCCCGCTGCGTTCACGCCGAGGTAGGTTGCCTGCTTGTCGCTGAGTTTCGTGAGATCGGCGCCGACCTTGGCCAGGTGCAGGGCCGCGACCTTCTCATCGAGCTGCTTCGGCAGGGTGTAGACCTGCCGTTCGTATTTGCCGGCGGGTGCGTTGAACAGCTCGATCTGGGCCAGCACCTGGTTGGTGAAGCTGGCGCTCATCACGAAGCTGGGATGCCCGGTGGCGTTGCCCAGGTTCACGAGGCGACCCTCGGACAGCACGATCAGCCGCTTGCCGCCGGGAAACACCACCTCGTCCACCTGGGGCTTGATGTTGTCCCATTTGTAGTTGCGCAGGGCGTCCACCTGGATCTCGGAATCGAAGTGGCCGATGTTGCAGACGATGGCGCGGTGCTTCATCGCGCGCATGTGGTCGATGGTGATCACATCGACGTTGCCGGTGGCGGTGACGAAGATGTCGCCGATCGGCGCGGCGTCGTTCATGGTGACAACCTGGTAGCCCTCCATCGCCGCCTGCAGCGCGCAGATGGGATCGACCTCGGTGACCATGACGCGGCAGCCGGCGTTGCGCAGTGACGCGGCAGAGCCCTTGCCGACATCACCGAAGCCGTTCACGACGGCAATCTTGCCGGCCATCATCACGTCGGTGCCGCGGCGGATGCCGTCGACGAGTGACTCACGGCAGCCATACAGGTTGTCGAATTTCGACTTGGTGACGCTGTCGTTGACGTTGATCGCCGGGGTCAGCAACTGGCCGTCGCGCGCCATGTCGCGCAGCCGGTGGACGCCGGTGGTGGTTTCTTCCGAGACGCCGCGCACGTCGGCCAGCATCGCCGGGTATTTCTGGTGCATCAGCAGCGTCAGGTCGCCGCCGTCATCCAGGATCATGTTGGGCGTCCAATTATTGGGCCCGCGCACGGTCTGCTCGATGCACCACCAGAATTCCTCGTCGTTCATGCCTTTCCAGGCGAACACCGGTACACCGGCCGCGGCGACGCCGGCCGCGGCGTGGTCCTGGGTGGAGAAGATGTTGCACGAGGACCAGCGCACCGTGGCGCCGAGCGCCTGCAGGGTCTCGATCAGCACCGCGGTCTGGATGGTCATGTGCAGACAGCCGGCGATGCGCGCGCCGGCGAGCGGCTTGGAGGTGCCGTATTCTGCACGCGTTGCCATCAGGCCGGGCATCTCGTCCTCGGCCATGGAGATCTCCTTGCGGCCCCACTCGGCGAGCGAGATGTCCTTCACCTTGTAGTCGTGGGTCGTGGGCATGCGGGGCGCTCCTGTCGGGTCGGGGGGGCTATATAAAGATATCTGCATGTGTGCAAGTCTGAAATTCGGCAAGGCCAATTTGGCACCCGCCGCTCCATCTGCGGGCTTGGGCCGCGACTCGGATCAGGGTGGGGGAAGTGGTCCCGGTCCTGTTAATCCGGCCAGCTTGTCCGCCAGGTACCAGGCCCTGGACTGAATACGGTCACGGCCTGAACCCGTGTGGATGGTCGCCCAATAAACGCAATGCGATCTGGCCGTCAGTCACGGTTTATCCGTCTGGTGCCGCGAAAACGGCGTAGGGTGATGTTCAGCGCACTGCCCTGTGCCCGGTCAGCCGGCTGACCGGGGGCGCTCGACGAAGAGGACGGGCCGACGGCGACGTTGGTGCCGATCAGCTGGGAGGCGTTCCGCTCGTAGCGGCTCACCGCGCCGTACCGGCCGACGCTACGGACGGACCTGCCGGTGCTACCCCGTAGGTTTCGGCCAGGCTGCCGGCGCCGACAGCTCCGTGGGACCCCCCCTTATCCGATAGTCACACCGCGCCCAACGCCAGCGGGACGCCGGCGAGCAGCATGAGCAACGCCGTGAACCCATGGATGCCGAATGCGCTCTTCGTCGAGCCGCTCGCCGCCAGAATCACCGACATGTCGCCGAAAGGAATAATGGCTTCGACAACGAAGATGATTCCCACCATCTTCGGGCCACCCCAGACCATGAACGCGAAGACGGTCAGACCCGCGACGATGTCTCGGACACCCTTCAGGCAGAGCCACGAAGCGGTGACGGCATCGTCGGCCGTACGGGGCAGGCCGAAGCTACTCGTCGTCGCCCACGGCGTCACGACGTACTGCGTGCCCAAGAAGATGATCGCGACGGCCAGCCCTCCAGTGAGCCCATAAGCAGCGCCATGCATTCCGGTACCTCTTGATGCCTGATAGGCGGTGGGCATGAGCCTGCGCACCTTCCAGCGCCACAGGGACGTACCGTCGAGGCCGTTAAGTCAGGACCAAAGCGGGCGCACCTCGAGGTTCGCCGGAGTTCTGGCCAAGGCGATTGCGGTCTTCGGCTCGCAGGAAGCGGCGGAGCAGTGGCTGGAGCGCCCCGCCACCGGCCTGGACCAACGATGTCCGATCGACCTGTTGGCAACGCAGGCCGGCGTGCAGCTTGTCGAGGAGTTCCTGGAGCGTCTCGAGTACGGCGTTTACGTGTGACGCCGCTGCCGCCGCCGCTTGGTGGCAGCGAGCTTGTGGTGTGGCGCCTGGACCAGGCGATCCTGGCCGCACATTGGGACAGCGGCGAAGGTGCTTATCGGGTGGGTGGGCGCTGGAACAGCAAGGGCGTGCGAGCGGTGTACTGCTCGATCGACCCTGCCACTGCAATTCTGGAGGTCGCGGTCCACAAGGGGTTCAAGGTGCTGGACGTGGTGTCGCACGTGCTGACGGCGGTGATCATCGCCGCGCCTGGAAATGTTCATGTCGTGGGTCCGGCGGATGTGCCCAATCCCAATTGGTTGCGGTCAGGAATCCCCAGTGCCGGCCAGCAGGCGTTTGGCGATGCGATGCTGGCGCGGCACATGTTCGTTGTGATTCCCAGCGCGGTTACGACGCATAGCTGGAATCTGATCTTCGCGGGAGCGGCCGCGGCGGGGGCCTACGCTGTCAGGTCGCAGGAGCCGTTCGCGCTGGAGACGCGGCTGCATCCACCGGTGACACCGTGACGTCGGCTTGGGCGGGATGCTGAGCAAGCAAGTAATTTAACCGCAAATGACGCAAATGGATCCGTACTGAACCGGATTTCCGAGCCAGACCTCAGCTTTCCTGTGGCTTGACGATCGACTTCGGCAACCCACACCCCGAAAATTGCCTGCGTGGCTCGGTCGCTGGCGCGGCCAGCGGCCCATTTGCGTTCATTTGCGGTTAAAAAACCTTCTTTGCCAAGCTGATCCAACGGCCATGCGGTGAAGGTTGCAAAACGAGGCCGGCATCCAATGTGCATGTGGCCCCGTGGCGAACCACGCTCATTTGCGATCGTCCGAGTGTCGCGCCTATCTTGCGCGCCCCTCGGGGCATTGCCCAAGGAGGCCCGCACATGGTTCCCGCGTTCCCGCTGACCCGCTTCCGCCGGCTGCGCTCCAGCCAGGCGTTGCGTGACCTGGTGCAGGAAACCACCGTTACGCTCAACGACCTGATCTATCCGATCTTTGTCGAGGAGGAGTTGGACGACTTCGCTCCGGTCGACAGCATGCCCGGCGTATTTCGCATCCCGGAGCGCAAGCTGGCGGCGACCGTGAAGCAGATCGCCGGCGCCGGCGTCCGCGCGCTGATGCTGTTCGGCGTGTCGCATCACAAGGACGCTGATGGTAGCGACTCGTGGAACCCGACGGGGCTGCTGGCGCGGATGATCCAGCGCTCCAAGGAGGCGGCGCCGGGCCTGGTGGTGATCTCCGACACCTGCTTCTGCGAATACACCTCACACGGGCATTGCGGCGTGATCGCGCAGGGCGACGTGCACAACGACCATACGATCGAGAACCTCGCCCGCCAGGCGTTGGTCGCGGCGAAGGCGGGGGCGGACATGATCGCGCCGTCCGCGATGATGGACGGCCAAGTGGCGGCGATCCGCCATGCGCTGGACGGCAATGGGTTCGAGACCACGCCGATCATGGCATATTCGTCGAAATTCGCCTCGGCGTTCTACGGGCCGTTCCGGGCCGCCGCGGGCTGCGATCTTCAGGGCGACCGCAAGGCCTATCAGTTGAACCCGTTCAATGCCCGCGAGGCGCTGCGTGAGTCGCTGTCGGATGAGGCCGAGGGTGCCGATATCCTGATGGTGAAGCCCGGCATGCCGTATCTGGATGTGCTGGCCCGGGTGCGCCAGCAGACGCTGCTGCCGATCGCGGCGTATCAAGTCAGCGGCGAATACGCGATGATCAAGTTCGCTGCCCAGGCCGGCGCGATCGATGAGGCGAGGGTGGTGCGGGAAGCGCTCGGCGCGTTCAAGCGCGCTGGGGCCGATCTGATCCTGACCTACTTCGCCATGGACATCGCCCGGCAGGGCTTTTGAACGGCGGGGCTTTTGAAGACTGGGGGCTTTTGAAGACTGGGGCTTTTTGAATCGTGGGGCTTCTGAAGCCCAGGGTTGTTGAGCCCAGCGCTACCAGCGGAGAACAAATCAGATGGCCGAGCGGCAACGCGTCCTTCTGCTGACCGGAGCCAGCCGCGGCATCGGTCATGCCACGGTGAAAACGTTCAGCGACAACGGCTGGCGGGTGCTGACGATCTCGCGCCAGCCGTTCGATCCGCGCTGCCCGTGGGAGGGCGGGGCGAAGAACCACATCCAACTCGATCTGTCGGACATGGGGCTGGTGCAGGCCGAGATGCCGCGGCTGCGCGACATCGTGGGCGAGGGACTGGACGCGCTGATCAACAATGCCGCGGTGTCGCCGAAGCGGCCGGATGGCGGGAAGATCTCGACGGTCGAGATGAGCTACGCCGACTGGCTGCATGTTTTCAATGTGAACTTCTTCGCTTGCCTGGCGCTGGTGCAGGGGTTGCGCGGGCCGCTAGAGGCGGCGCGTGGGACGGTGGTGAACATGAGCTCGATCGTGGGGTCGCGGGTGCATCCGTTCGCCTCGGCGGCCTATGCGACCTCGAAGGCGGCGCTGTGGGCGCTGACGCGGGAGTTGGCGGCGGATTTCGGACGGGTTGGCGTGCGGGTGAACGCGGTGTCGCCGGGCGAGATCGATACTGGGATTTTGTCACCGGGAACCGAGGCGATTGTCGATCGCGATATTCCGCTGCATCGCCTGGGCAAGCCGAAGGAAGTCGCGGATTTGCTGCTGTTCTTGTGCTCGCAGACCGCGAGTTATATTTCGGGGTCGGAGATTCATATTGATGGCGGGCAGCGGGTGTAGGCTAGGCGCTCGCCTTGCATCCTAGGCACCGATCGCGGACAGGGTCTTGAAATTACCCCGTGGCAGATGACCTTCCTGCGGCCCGCTCTGAGTTGTGCTATAGGTTAGCTCCCAGGAAGGTGTTTATGGCGGGATCCAAAATCCCTTCGATCTTCCCCTTGATGAAGCAGCTGATACCGCTGCTGATGCAGAAATTGACGCGGGCAAGGGCGTGCCACACGAGCGTATACGCGAGTGGCTGCTGAAGCTGGCCAAAGGCGAGAGAGTTCCGCCGCCCGAAGCGTGAACGGCGTGCAGACGGTGGAGCTTTACGGCGCGAACCCGGAAATCCGTCTGCGGGATATGCTCGCGAAGCTCGCGACGCCCCCCGATCCGTCGGATCAACGAACTGATGCCGTGGCGATGCCGCCCTCATTCCGAGAACGGGCCGAACCATGAAGAACATCCAGATCATTGATGACGCCGCAAACTGCACATTCAGCCTTTTCCAGGCGACGGATGAGGAGGATCTCCGTAGTCTACCGAGGCAAGCGGATGTCTTGGAAGCGCTGAACCGCATATGGGAGAGGCCGATTCGAAAGCAGGATGCCCACGGCATCCACGGTACCCTCTTCTATGAGTTGGAACGCTACAAGAAGTGGTACCGCGAGAAGCGAGAAGACGCCGTCGACGCGCCGGCTATCAACCAAGCGCAGCGCCGCCGCCTCTTCGCGACGCCCGCCGACCTGGCCCAACTCGCAGAAATCTGCAGAGTCGGCTGGACGCAAAAGTCAAGCTCTATCGACTAGATCAAGCTTTATGCCGGCATACCAATCGCCGAAGAATTGGCCCACCGGCACTGCGCCCACGTCATGCTGGCCGGGGCCGGGATCCGCGATTTTTTTGCTGCACGAAGGCAACTCGTGGATGCCGACCTGCGCCGGCATGACGGCAGGGATCGTTACGTATTCATCGCATCGAAGAAATCGTTGTTCGTCTTGCTGTATTTCAGCTTGTCCAACAGGAACTCCATCGCATCCACGGTGCCCATCGGGTTCAGGATGCGGCGCAGCACCCACATCTTCGATAGCGTGCCCTTCTCGACCAGCAGCTCTTCCTTGCGGGTGCCCGACTTGGTGATGTCGATCGCCGGGAAGGTGCGCTTGTCGGACAGCTTGCGGTCGAGGATGATTTCCGAGTTGCCGGTGCCCTTGAACTCTTCGAAGATCACCTCGTCCATCCGGCTGCCGGTGTCGATCAGCGCGGTGGCGATGATGGTCAGGCTGCCGCCTTCCTCGATGTTGCGGGCGGCGCCGAAGAAGCGCTTCGGGCGTTGTAGCGCGTTGGCGTCCACGCCGCCGGTCAGCACCTTGCCGGACGATGGCACAACCGTGTTGTAGGCGCGCGCCAGGCGGGTGATGCTGTCCAGCAGGATCACCACGTCGCGCTTATGTTCGACTAGGCGCTTGGCTTTTTCCAGCACCATCTCGGTCACCTGCACGTGGCGGGTAGCGGGTTCGTCGAAGGTCGAGGCGATCACCTCGCCCTTGACCGATCGCACCATGTCGGTGACTTCCTCCGGCCGCTCGTCGATCAGCAGCACGATCAGGAAGACTTCCGGGTGGTTGGCGGCGATCGCGGTGGCGATGTTCTGCAGCATCACCGTCTTGCCGGTGCGCGGCGGCGCGACGATCAGTGCGCGTTGGCCCTTGCCGACCGGGGAGATCAGATCGATCACCCTCGGCGTGTAGTCCTTGGTCGGACCCTTCGCGACCGACTGGAAGTTCTCGACCTCCATCTTCAGCCGTTCGTCGGGGTACAGCGGGGTGAGGTTGTCGAAGTTGATTCGGTGGCGCACCGCCTCGGGCGGCTCGAAGTTGACGGTGTCGACCTTCAGCAGCGCGAAGTAGCGCTCGCCATCCTTGGGCGCGCGGATTTGGCCTTCCACCGAGTCGCCGGTGCGCAAGCCGAACCGCCGCACCTGGGTGGGGCTGACATAAATGTCGTCCGGCCCGGGCAGGTAATTGGCCTCCGGGCTGCGCAGGAAGCCGAAGCCGTCGGGCAGGATTTCCAGCGTGCCTTCGCCGTGGATTGCCTGGTCGTTCTCCGCCAGGTTCTTCAGGATCGCGAACAGCATGTCCTGCTTGCGCAGGGACGAGGCGTTCTCGATCTGCAGGGATTCAGCGAAGCTCAGCAGGTCTGCTGGGGATTTGGCCTTGAGTTCGGCGAGATGCATCGTCGTGTGGTCGCTCTGATTGATGACGGACTTGGGCGGGGATGCCCGGTCTTCGGACGCCGACTCATCGCTGGTGGATGTCCGGTTGCCGATCCGTCTTTGGGATGTAAAGGCGGCGATTGATCGCCACGGAGAGGAGGGAATCGCACCCTAGGCATGCGTTTGACCCAGGTCAACGTGGGCCACATGGGCGCGGGGCGGGGCGGCGTCAACCCCCTTGAGTCGCGACAGGCCGGGATATGCCGGGTCGTATGCCCGGGCGTGAATGGGGTCCAGCCGGGGGGCCGGAGCACGGTCTGGGCGCGGGCTTTGTCTACAGCCCGCGCTCGGCGAGAGCGAGGAAGAACTCGGAATACCGGCCGCGGCTTTCGCCGCCCCATGCTTCATAGGCTTGCATCAGGCGGCGATGGCGCTCCTCGGACAGGTCGAGGCTGGGCGGGAACAGCCACACATCGGCGCGTCGACGCAGTGCCAGCAGGTCCCATTCCGCGCCGATCGGGCGGGCCGTGGAGGGGCGGGCGAAAAACAATCGATGCGCATTGCCGCCACGGAACGCCGCGAGTTGTCCGGCGTCCGGCCCGAAGCGCAACGCCCAGTCGAGCGTCGAGCGGTAGGTCTCGTCCCGCCAGAGCGCGACCGGCCACTCGCTGCCCCAGATCAACCGGTTCCAGCCGAGCCGGCGCACCAACGCGCCGGCCCAGTCCGCCAAGGGCAGGTGGCCGAGCGCACCGTGTCGGGTGAACGCGACCGAAACGCGCGGATGGTCGAACAGCCGCGCGACCTCCGGGTCGGCGTCGAGCAGGGCCGGATCGGCCGGTCCGCCGAAGTGTCCGGCAATCGCGGCGCAGGCCGGGTAGCGGTCAAGGAAAGCAGCGACCGGCCGGGCAGCCTGGGCAAGTCCACGTTCCCCCACCACCAGCGCGATCGCGCCGGCCGCGCCGATCGGCTCCAGCAGGCCGGGATCGCTGGCGATCAGCGCGGCGGGCAGCCGGATGCCGGAGAATCCGCTGTCGAGCTGGGCATCAATCGCGTCGCGCACCCGCGCCGGGGTTTCGCCGGTCGGCATGCCAAGGGCGCGGAATCGATCTGGATGAGCGACGATCGCGCGCGACAGTTCCTGGATGTCGGGGCAGGTCTCGGCGGTGCTGAGCACCGCGGCATCGATCCCGTGGCGGTCCATCAGGCGCAGGCAATCGTCGGTGGACAGGAAGCGCGGCAGGGAGACGTGGGCATAGGCGTCGATGATCGGCATCGTTGTCTCCGCGATCAGGTGTTGTGGCGGTCAGGAATTTTGCTGGGCGCGGCGGACGCGCTCGGGCACCGGGTGCCAGGTATCCAGCAGCTGTTCGGCGGCGGCGGATGCAGCCGCCGGATCACCCGCGCGGATCGCCGCCAGCAAGGTCGCGTGATACGGCAGCGACCGGCGCTGGCCGGCGATGATCGACTCCGGCGCGCTGACCGTGTTGCCGTAGATGCCGATCGCGATCAGGTCGATCATGCGGGCGAGCATGAAATTATGTGTCGCCGCGAAGATCGCCGTGTGAAAGCGCCGATCGGCCTCGCCATGCGCCGCCTTGTCGCCGATCGTGTCGCACATCGCCTGATAGGCGCCGGCGATGAGTTCGATCTCCCCCGGCGTGGCGCGCTCCGCGGCGCGGGCGGCGGCGGCGGGTTCCAGCACGCGTCGCAGGTCGACCAGCGCGTCGAGGAAGCGTTGGCTGGGGCCGGTTTCGTACTGCCACACCATTACGTCGGGATCGGTGTGGTGCCAATGCTCCGGCCGGCGGACGCGGGTGCCGGTCTTTGGCCTGATCTCCACGAGGCCCTTGGCGGCCAAGGTCTTCATCGCCTCGCGAAAGGTCGTGCGACTGACCTCGAAGCGGGTGACCAGGTCGTCTTCGTTCGGCAGCACTGTGTCCGGGGTGAATTCACCGCCGACGATGCGGCGGCCGAGATCGTGCACCAGCATGCCGAACACGCCACGCCGACGCGTGGCGCCGTGGCGGCTCACGAAAGCGTCGAAGGGTGACGAGACGACCATGCGGATTGGCCTGTGAAAAACCATTCATCCTTTCATAGCATGATTGACAGGCGCCGGCGCAAGGGGGAAGAGTGCGTGCCGACAGCGGCCGGAGAGCGCTGTGAGACGGAGGACGCCGGCATGCCGAGCCAGGACGTATGGTGCCCGAACGCCGCGCTGACGCGCCGCACGTTGTTTGCGGCGGTTGGGCTTGCGGCGGCGGGTGCGACCGGGTTGCTGGCCGCGGGCATTGGCGCCGCGCGGGCCGAGGACAGTTTTGCCCCGCCGCCCATGGGGACGGCCGACGCGAAGCACGTTGCGCTGCGCTTCGCCACCAGCTATGCCGGCATGCATCCGATGACGCAGCCGGTGCGGGCGATCATCGAGCAGTACCGGAAGGACTATCCGAACGTTTCGGTAGCAATCGAAGAATCGCCGGGCGATGCGCAGATGACGCGCATCAAGATCGATGCCAGCAGCGACCGGCTGCCGGATCTGTTTAACTATTGGCGGCTCGACCCCGGCTTCGGCCTGGATCAAATCGCCCACGCCGGCAAGCTGGCAGACCTTACCGCCTGGACGCGGAACGATCCGTTCTTCCAAGGGCTGTACGACGCTTACTCCTGGCGCACGGCAACGCTCGACGGCAAAGTGTGGGGCGTTCCGATCAACATGTTCTATGTGGAGTTCCTGGCCAACAAGGCGGTGTTCGACCGCGCGGGCGTTGCCGTCCCGAGCGACTGGGCCGGCCTGCTGGAAGCGGTGAAGGCGCTGAAGGCCAAGGGCGAGATTCCCTGGGCGATCAGCATCGGCAAGGACAGCGAGGGCGGCCGCATCTACAACGCCGTGGTCAACCGCATGGTCGGCAATCCACGCGCGCTGCGCATGCATGCGGGCGCCGAGCCGATCGACGTGCCGGAGATGGTGCGGGCTGCCGAACTGCTGCGCGAGCTGGTCGTCGGCAACGTGCCGCAGGACGCGATCGCCATCGGCAACGACAGCGTCTACGCGAAATACGTCAACAACAACCGGGGCGCGCTGATCATGGACGGCTCCTGGATCACGCCGGCGCTGAAGCCGGAGGTCCAGGCGAACATGGTCGTGCTGGCCTTTCCGTTGATTCCGGGCGGGGCGGAAACGCAGCAGAGCGCCGAGCGTGACCTGACCTCGCTGTGGTATGTCAGCGCCAAGGCGATGGCGGACGCCGACCGCCGGCCGTATGTGCAGGAACTTGTGCGCCGGTTGTCCTCGCGCGCCGCCGAGAAGACCTATGCGGAGGAGGGCAAGCAGCCGATCGCGGCCCTCGGCGTGCAGGTCGATCCGGCGAAATACGGCAAGCTGGCCTGGGCGGCGCAGAGCCAGGCGCTGAACACGCCCGCCGACAAGTGGATCCCGTCGGTGATGACGCCGGCGCGGCGCGCCGAGTTCGAGCCACTGCTGGGCGAATTCCTGTCCGGCAAATACGAACCCGCGGCTTTCGTTGCAAAGCTCGGGCAGATTTTCTCAAGCTGAGATCGCGAGCATGGGAAGCCTGCGCTTTCGTCCCGGTGTTGCGCTGTTCATGCTGCCTGCGTTCGCGCTGTACTCGCTGTTCTTTATCGTTCCGTTCCTGCGCACGATGTACGGCAGCCTGTTCGACTGGAACGGCATGGAGAATGCCCGCTTCATCGGGCTGGGCAACTACGCGCAGCTTGCGCGGGACTCGCTGTTCCTGACGGGGATCGGCCGGGTGGCGCTGTGGGCGCTGCTGGCGATCATTTTCAAGGTGGGCACGGCGCTGGTGCTTGCCAGCATGCTGCGCCTGCCGATTCCAGGGGAGCGATTTTTCACCGGCGCGTTTTTCGTGCCGGTGGTGATCTCCTCCGCGGCGATCAGCCTGATGTTCACGCTGCTGTACGATCCGGATATCGGGCTGATCGACGTGGCGCTGCGCGGTGTCGGGCTGGGCTTTCTGGCGCATGCCTGGCTGTCCGATGAGAACCTTGCGCTTTATGCGGTTATTGCGGTGCCGATCTGGCACACGATCGGCTATTTCTTCATCATCATCCTCGCCGCGGTCCGCAACGTTCCGGCCGAGTTGTATGAGGCGGCGCGGATCGACGGCGCCGGCGCGCGCACGTTGTTCACCCGCATCACGGTGCCGTGCCTGTGGCCGGTGCTGCAGGTCTGCATCATCCTGGCGATCACGGCGGCGGTGAAAAGCTTTGACTATGTGTTCGTGATGACGAAGGGCGGCCCGGGGACCGCGACCGAGGTGCCGGCGACCTACCTGTTCCGCACCATCTTCACCAACCTTCAGCTCGGCTATGGCACTGCAATGGCATCGACGATCTTCCTGATCGCGCTGGTCAGCACGCTTGCCTTCCGCCGGCTGACCACATTCCGGCTGGATTGAGCCGCGTGCACGGTCTTGCCCCCTTTGCCGTCGGTCGCCGTCCGCGCCTGGTCGCCCGGTTGCGACGCCTTTCGCCGCTGGTTGCGGTGTATGTGGTGCTGGTCATCCATTCGCTGCTGACGCTGTTCCCGCTGGTTTGGGTGTTGAGCAATTCGTTCCGTAAGAACGATGCGATCCTCACGAGCATGCGTCTGATCCCGGAATCGCTGCAACTGTCGAACTATGTCGAGATGCTGCATGTCACCAGCATCCCACTGGCGTTCTTCAACTCCTTCACCATCACCCTGGCGAGCCTTGCTCTGCTGGTTGCGGTTGCCCTGCCGCTGTCCTTCGCACTGTCGCGCTTCCGTTTCCGTTTCGCCAACTGGGTGTTCATGTTCTTCGCGGCCGCGGTGCTGGTGCCCAGCGTGTCCGTGCTGCCGATGACCTTCCGGCTGTTCGCAGATCTCGGGCTGCTCGGCACGAAGTACGGCATCGCGTTCGTCTATGCGACGGAGCAGCTTCCGGTATCGGTCTTCCTGCTGGTGACCTTCATGCGGGCGATCCCGCAGGAGCTGGACGAGGCGGCGCTGATCGACGGTTGCGGGTTGTGGGACCTGTTCCTGCGCGTGGTGGTGCCGCTCAGCCGCAACGGAATCGTCACAATCCTGATCCTGGCGTTTGTCGCAGTGTGGAATGACTACCTTACCGCGCTGGTGCTGCTGCCGGATCAGGAGAACCAGACGCTGTCGCTGGCGCTTGCTTATGCGAAGGACGAATATTTCGTCAATTACGGCATGATGTCGTCGGCGATCGTGTTCGCAGTGACGCCGATGCTGATCGTCTATCTGTTTCTGAAGGACCGTCTCATCTCCGGCATGGCGGCGGGCGCCGTCAAGGGATGAGCACGCCGCCTGAAGGCCAGGGGGCAAAGCCCCCTGGCGGGTTTCAGGGCGGAGCCCTGCCCTTCCTTCGTTCGTCTAGCTGTAAAAGGATGACACCGTGACCCTGACGAGCAAGTTTCCGCGGATTGGCCTCGCTACCAGCCGGCTTGGCTTCGGCGGCGCGGCGATGGGGCTGACCAATTATCTCGGTCATTTTGACGCGGCGGGGAGCCGCGATGTCTCGCTCGCCGCGGTACGTCGGGCGGTCGAGCGCGGGATTACGTATTTCGACACCGCGCCCGGTTACGGGAAGGGGCTGTCCGAGGAGATCATGGGTGAGGCGCTGGAGGGTGTGTCCGGTGTCGTGCTGGCTACCAAGGTGCCCGTCGCCGCGGCCGCGGACGTGCGCGGCTCGCTGGAGGCGAGTCTGCGCCGGCTGCGGAGGTCGCGTGTCGATCTGCTGCAGATCCACGGCAACAGTTTCGATGGCGAGCCATTGGCACAGCTTCTGGCCAAGGGTGGAATGGTGGAGCAGCTCGTGCGGCTGCGCGAGGAGGGGCTGACCAGCACGATCGGGTTTACGTCAGAGGACAACAACCGCGGCGTCTACGCGCTGATGGATACCGGTGCGTTCGACACGATGCAAATCTCGTACAATGTGGTGTTGCAGCATCCGTACGAGCCGACGCGGCCGTTCGGCAGCCTGTTCGAGGCGAAGCGGCACGGGTTGTTCACAATTTCCATGCGCACCTTCACCTCCGGCATTTTCCAGAAATGGATCCGGCTGGCGAACCCAGCGGACCGGTTCGACTACACCGCGGCGCTGATCCAGTTCGTGCTGTCGAACCCGCTGATCGACGCCGCGCTGGTCGGCATGCGCACACCGCAGGAGGTGGATGCCAATATCGCGGTCTGGCGCGACGAGGCCGGTCGTATCGACGTGACCGATCTGTGGACGCGCTACGTCGAGGGTTGACCGCTGGCGAGGTGCTCGGACAGGCAGCCGGACGCCCGAGGTCCGTCCGTCGCCCCCGCGTAATCACGTGATGGACTGCGGCTGGGGCCATCTCACCCGCCATCCGGCAAGCGCACCAACGCCCGCATCCGGCGCCTGCAGGCGGCATAACCCGACCGACAGGCACTGCCCGCCGGGGACACCAGGTGATCCGAACCCGACAGACTGCCGGCTCTAGCCTGCGAGTAGGGGAACGAGATAAGGCCCCGCCAGCGAGGTGCAGACCGCGCCGAGCGCCATTGCGGCGCCGGCGACGGCGCCCGACAGCTGGCCTTCGACGACCGCTTCCGCCGTGCCTTGGCCGTGCGAGATCGCCCCGAGGGCCAACCCGCGTGAAACGGGGTGCGTGATCCCCGCGCGATTCATCAGCCAGGGGCCGAGGCTGGCACCCAGCATGCCTGTGATGACGACGAAGATGGCGGTCAATGCTGGGGCGCCGTGCACGATCCTGGCGATCTCGACTGCAATCGGCACGGTCGTTGATTTGATTGCAATCGAGGCGGTGAGAACCTGGGACAAGCCAAGGATCCGTGCCGTCAGTCCCGCAACGACCATCGTTCCCAGCGAACCGGCGAGCAGGCCGCAGCCGGCAGGCACGATGTTTCTGAAAAATGACTGGCGGTTCTTGTAGAGCGGCAGGGCGAGGGCGACGGTCGCGGGTCCGAGAAGGAACGTCATGATGTCCTTCGCCGGCCCGTAATCGCCGAACGAAACCCCAGAACCAAGCAAGATCGCGATGATGATGACCGTGCTGAAGAGAACGGGCGTGGTGAGCGGCGATGGATAGCGCTTGCGTGCCACGAGGCTGATGCAATAGGCGCCAACCGTCACGACAATTCCGAAACCCGTGACGGCCGCGATCGGGAGCGCTGTCATGACTTTCCTCCCCGCTGCCAGGGCTTGGCGAGCAGAACTTGTGAGACGAACCCCGCGAGCAGAATGCCGACGGCCGCGCTGAGGGCGAGAACCAGCATGATCGCGAGGCCATGTGCCAGCAACAGCGGCCCCGAATTCATCAGCCCGACCGTGATCGGCACGAAGAAGAACGCCAGATGCCTGAGCAGAAAAGATCCGGTGAGATCGAACCAGGCGAGCTTGACGACGCCGAGCGCCAGCAATGCATAGAGGGCGAGCATGCCGACGAGGTTGCCGGGGATGGGCAAGGCCGCCTGTTTCACCGCCCAAACGCCGGCGAAGTTCAGCGCCCACAGCCCGGTCAGTTGCAGCGCCACGAGCGCCGCTGGTTCGAGCCGCGGGTGGACGATGCGAGAACGGTGCGCCGCGCTCGCCCCAACCGTCGGCGCGCTGCCGGCAATCATTGTGTTGGCGATCTGGTGCGTCCCTGATTGGCCTGCCACCTCGGCGGCGAGTTCGGTTTTCGGGTCGCCGGCGCGCAGATCGCGGGCCAGGAAGTCGCGATGCATCGGCAAGAGGGGACGTGTCGAACGCGGCGAGGAGCGCAAGGGCGACGAAACCGTCGGACGAGCGGTGGTGCTCCGCTTCGGCCGCCATGGCATCGTGTTTCGGGAGGCACGATTCGGGGCCGGCAAAGAAGCGGCGACGGATTCCGCCAATTCGGCCAGGTGGGTCATGGGGCGCTCCCGTTCGTGTGGCCTGCTTGTTGCCCTGACATCCTGCTGGCCGGTCGTAGCTGGGTGCTATCCAGATGGCGCAAAGTCCGGACAGATTGCGAAAAGTTTTGGCAATGTCGTGCGTTGCCCCGCCCGCCCGGATGCGGAAAATGGCCCAAGTTTGATGGATTTCTCGGTGATTCGGGTTCTGCCTTGCGTCCGGAGCCAGATTTTGCGTCATTCCGCCGGCCCTGACGGCGAGAGTTCTGCTGCCGGGGCCGTTTTGGCCGGACTCCGAGTGTCGTTACGCCGCGACCACCAGGCCGCTCCGGTTCTCCATCACCGCCCGCGTCAGGGCCTATCCCGGAAGCGCAGCGTATTGCGTCGCAGCGCGTCCGCTGGGGAGACGCCGAAAGCCGTCTTGTAAAGCTTGGTGAAACGGCCGGGATTGGTAAAGCCGTACTGGTAGGCGAGGTGCGTGACGTTGCCCACGAACTCGTCGTTGTTCAGGCACTGACGCACCGCCTCGAGCCGGGCCTGCAGGATCGCCGCAGCGGGCGTGGTGTCGCGAAACTGCTTGATGCCGAGTTGTAGACTTCGGACGCTGCATCCCGCGGCGGCGGCGACATCGTCTAGCGCGATCGGTTGCGCGGCATGGCTACGAATATACTCCTCGGCGCGCCGCACCGTGCCCGGCACCGCGGACCCGGCCGGCCGCGCCAGCCGCTGCGAGTAGTTATTCGGCAAACCCTGCAGCATCGAATAAAGCAACAGATCGGTGAAGGACCGGCAGGCCAGGTCGGAACCAGCGAACGAATGTGCGTTGCCCAGCGCCTCGGTAAGCAATCGCACCAGCCGCAGGACGCTCTGGCCCGGCGCGGTGTTCAGGTTTACGATAGGATCGAAGACTATGTCCTCCCTCACCGGGCCGCCCAGCAATCCTGCCAGCCTCTGCTGCAGGCTCGCAGCGGGGATCCAGATCGCAAGCCGCTCATGGTCATGGGTCGCAGCCAGCGTGGTACCCGGAACACCGCGATAGATCAGACCTACATGGGGGAACACATCAAAGCGGCCGAGCGTGCTGGTTCCAAAGCAGGTGAGTGCGCCCCGGCTAACGATTGTCAGGCAGTAATCGGGCAGCCCGGTCTCGGTTATGACCAACTCGGCTGGGCAACGATCCGCGATATACGCGATGTCGAGTTCGCCAACCCCGCACGCCCCGCGCGTCGAAAGGATTTCGCCGCGGGTGTGATCCCCAGGGAGGGCGGCGGTCAGCCGGTACGTCAGCCGCCGGAAATACGGTTTAAGGAAGTATGGCTGCAGACGGGGCCAGTAAACACCGGATTCGAGTTCTCCGAGATCGCGCAGGTGGGCGAGCCTGAACCGGTCAAGCGGCACGCTGGCGGTCGGAGGTGCCGCGTGATCGCAATCTCGTGTCGTCCGGTCAGAAGCCACGGTGTCTGCATCAAACCTGCGGGAACCGTTCTTCCGGCGATCGGGCATGGGGTCCCCAATAGCGCTCACCAAACCGACTGCTCCAGACCAGTAACGTCCCTGCTGTCCCAGCTCGCGATGGGCTGGGAGGGCACCGGGTGTGGAAGCAGGCGGCCCTAGAGTGTAGCATGGCTCAGCCCCACGAGGGGAAAATGTGGTAGTGTCTTAGTTCAAACCGGCACCGGCCCGCACCCCGCCCGGTTCAGGACAGGGACGCGGGAGGCATCCTTGCCATCGCTGTCAGGTTGACGAAGTGCACCAACGCCGGTCGAAGGGGCGCGGCGTGGGTCAATCGTTTCGTCACCTGGCATAGCGGGGTGCCGGCAATCGCCCGGGAGCAGAATCGGATGCGGGTCAGCGCCGCCGCGCTCGAGACCATCAGTGTGGACGTGCCGGAGGCGGCGCTGGAGGCTTTCGAGGCGGCGCTCGGCAGCGTCTGCGCAACGGTCGGATTTTTCCGTGACCCCGCTGGTGCACGGTGGTTTGTGGAAGGCATCAAGGCAGTGGGCGAGGGCAACGCGGCGCTGACCGCGGCGTTGGCGCTGGCGACCGCGTTGACCGGGGTGGAGGCTGCGCCGCGACGCACGGCCGTCCCGGCGGATGGCTGGCTGGCGCGCACCCGCGCCGCGTTTCCGCAGCAGCTGATCGGCCGCCGCTTCGCGGTGCGCGGTACGCATCTCTCCGGGCCTGCGCCGGCGGGGCGGATCACGCTGACGCTCGACGCGGCGCTGGCGTTCGGGTCGGGGGAGCATGGCTCGACGCGTGGCTGCCTGCGTGCGCTGGAGCGTGTGGCGCGTCGGCGGCCGCGGCGGATTCTGGATCTTGGGACCGGCTCCGGGATCCTGGCGATGGCGGCGGCGCGGCTGCTGCACCAGCGCGTGCTGGCGACCGATATCGAGCCGTGGTCGGTGCGGGTTGCTCGCGGGAACGCTGTGGTCAACCGGATCGGACCGATGCTGCGCTGCTGGCGGGCGGATGGTTGGCGTGACCGGGCGGTGCGGGCGGGTGGGCCTTACGATCTTGTGCTGGCGAATATTTTGGCGCGGCCGCTGTGCCTGATGGCGCAGCCGCTTGCGGCGCATCTGGCGCCCGGGGGGACTGCGATTGTGGCGGGGCTGCTGGTGGGACAGGCCAGGCAGGTTTTGGTCGCGCATCGCCGGCGGGGGCTGCGGCTGGAGGTGGTGATTTCCGAGGGGCCGTGGACGACGCTGGTGCTGCGCGCTGGATGTTCGGGAGGTCGTCGGTCCGCGGCACACGGCGTGCATGCCGCATCCGCGACGTCGCTGGCGGCGTGAAGTGAAGTCGTGGATGCCGGCATGCGCCGGCATGACGGGGGGCTGGCTCAGGCTTCGATCTTTCGCAATAGCCGCTGCTCGACGATGGTGACTGCCCGGGTCAGCGGGAAGGCGATTACGAAATAGATGAAGGCGACCGTCGTCAGAATCTCGACCGGGTGGAATGTGCGCGTCGCTATGTTCTGCCCGACGTAGAGCAGATCGGACATGCCGACCGCGGAGACCAGCGAGCTTTCCTTGAACAGACTGACGGTGTTGGAGAGCAGTGTCGGTATCGCGCGCAGGATGGTTTGCGGGAATACGACGTGGGTGATCTTGGCGAGGGGGGCAAGGCCAAGTGCCACGCAGGCGTCGTGCTGTTCGCGCGCGATCGCCTTCATTGCGGCGCGGAAGGTCTCGCACGAGATGGCCCCCATGTAGAGGCTGAGCGCGATGATCGCCGAGGCCAGGCTGCCGATCTCGACGTGCAGCACGAGCGGCAGGCAGAAGAAGATCCAAAAGATCTGGATGAGCACCGGCGTGCCGCGGAAGAACTCGACGTAGAGCGAGCCGATTGCATAGATCAGCCGGTTCTCCGACATGCGCATCAGGCTGAGCGCGAAACCGAGCAGCATGCCCAGGACGACGCAGACGACTGTGAGTTTCAGTGTCGTTGCCAGGCCGACGAGCAAGGCGCTCCAATAGTCGAGGATGAAGCCGAATGAGAAATGATAGGTCATTGCGTGTGCTGCCATTCAGCCGGCCAGCCGGCTTGCGTTGCGGCGCTCGAAATAGGCGGCGAGCTGGCCGACCGGAAACGAAATGGCGAGATAGATGACGGCGGCGATCGTGAAGGTCTCGATCGGGCGGTAGGTCTGGGTCGACATGGTCTTCGCCTGGTACATCAGGTCGGCGACCGCGACGAGCGAGACCAGGGCGCTTTGCTGGAACAGGCCGATCGCGTTGCTGATGAGGACGGGCAGCGCCAGGCGCAGCGCCTGCGGGAATACGACATGCAGGATGCGCGCGCGCCAGGAAAGGCCGAGTGCCACGCTGGCGTCGAACTGGGCGCGCGGGATGGCTTGGATCGCCGCGCGGTAGGCCTCGGCGTTGAAGGCGGTGAGGTTGAGACCCAGCGCCAGCACGCCCATCGTTATGGCGTCGAGAAAGACGTTGAACAGGATGGGCACGCAGTAGAAGAACCACACGATCTGGATCAGTGCCGGCGTGCAACGAAAGAACTCGACGAAGGCGGTTGCCGGCCAGCGGATGACGCGTATGGGGCTCATCACCAGGAGTGCGACGCCGAAGCCGAGGGTCAGGCCGATGGCGTTCGCCAGGACGGTGAGTTGCAGGGTGACGACCAGGCCGTCGAGCAGTTTGTCGAAGTCGCGGAAGACGAAGAAGAAGTTGAGGTGGTAGTTCATGGGCGGAACGGTAGACCTGTCCGGGTGTTTGTGGGAGAGGTCGGCGGAGCGAGCAGCACCCTCGTCGCTTCGCGCCTCGACCTCTCCCGCAAGCGCGGGCGAGGTGTACTCGGAGTTGTTGGACTTCTTAGGCGGCGCGCAGGATGTTGACGATGAAGTCGCGCGTGCGGTCCAGCTTGGGGTTGGAGAAGAACTCGGCGGGCTCACCGTGTTCCAGGATGACGCCGCCGGCGCAGAACGCGACGCGCGTGGCGATGTTTTTCGCAAACCACATGTCGTGCGTTACCACCATCATCGGCATGCCCTGCTCGGCTAGCTCGACCATCATGCGTTCGACCTCGACGACCAGCTCGGGGTCGAGCGCGGAGGTGACCTCGTCGAACATCATGAGCCTGGGCTCCAGCATCAGGG
Organism: Acetobacteraceae bacterium; assembly: GCA_035696165.1. Lineage (GTDB taxonomy): Bacteria > Pseudomonadota > Alphaproteobacteria > Acetobacterales > Acetobacteraceae > Palsa-883. Next base: position 54,640 of record DASRQX010000351.1, read on the forward strand.
CGCGCGCGATGGCGACGCGCTGCTTTTGGCCGCCGGAGAGTTGAGCGGGGTAGGATCTGGCTTTGTCGCCCAGGCCGAAACGATCGAGCAGGGCCATTGCGCGTTGGGTGGCGCCGGCCTTTGCTTCGCCGCGGGATGTTACCGGTGCCAGAATGAGGTTTCCGACGACGCTGAGGTGGGGAAACAGGGTGTAGTGCTGGAATACCATGCCGACCTGGCGCTGGATGGTCCGCTCGATGCGGTTCTTCTGGCTGCCGCCGCTGGTGGAGATGTAAAGTTGGTTGTCGATGTGGATCTCGCCCGCGTCGATCGGGTCCAGCCCCATGATGCATCTGAGCAAGGTGCTCTTGCCGCCGCCGCTGGGTCCGATGATGACGAGCCGATCGTTGCGGCCCAGTTCAAGATCGAGACCCTTGAAGACCTCGACGGCGCCGTGGGCGAAGCTTTTGTGCAGGCCGTTGATTTGGACGAAGTTCTGGTCCGGCATCAGGCGGCGTCCCTGGCACGGTGATGGTCGCGGGTTCCAGGCGTCCGTCCTGAAATAACGACTTCGAGCGTCGAAGGCGCGTGCCAACCGGCGCAGACCGTCCACGACTTCGCTTGCCGCGACGAAGGCAAGTCGTGAATGCCGGCATGCGCCGGCATGACGGGGGGATTGGTCCCCGGCTGGCGTCTATTGGCCGCCGGTGATCACCTTGTTCACGTAGTACTCTCCGAGCTTTGCGACGTGGCCTTCGGCGACCGCTTCCTCGAGGAAGATGTTCAGGGCCTCGATCTGCTCGAGCGGCACCGACTTGCGGAAGCCGTAGGCCACGCCTTGCTTGGCGAGCGACGGCTCCGGCAGGACGGTGGCGGACCAGTCCTTGTTAACCGCGGCGAACAGCATGTTGGTGTCGGCGTCGTCGACCGAGATGTCGGCGCGCCTGGATGAGACGGCGAGGCGGGCGGCGTCGACATCGGGCAGGCGCATGATGGTCGCATGCTTGACGATGTCGGTGATCGTGTGATCCTGCGCGGTGCCCGACATGATCGAGAAGGTGATGCCATCCTTGTCGAAGTCGGCCATCGATTTCCATTCCGGCTTGATCTTTGGGTTCGCCTTGTTGAACACGAAGGAGATCTGGTACTGCCACGGCGCCATCGAGTAGTTGATCGAGAGCGCGCGCTTGGCCGTGCGGTTGAGCGCCGGGGCGATGTCCCATTTGCCGGCCTGCATGCCGGCGATGATGTTGTCCCAGGTGGTGTCGACGAACTCGACCTTGACGCCCAGCACCTGCTGGCCGAATTCCTTGATGAGATCGACGAAGATGCCGCTGTACTCACCGGTTTTCGGATCGCGCATCACGTGCGGCGGGGCCAGCGCGGCGGCGACGCGCAGGGTCCCGTGGTCCTGCACCGCTTTCCACAGATCCTCGGTCTGTTGCGCTGCGGCGACGTGGCTTGCGGCGGATAGTGATAGCGCGATGCCCATTGCGCCCAGCAGCAAACTGCAACGGGCCAGCATCGACCGGATTGCGGTCGTCATTTGCGTATCTCCCCCTGCGGCGGTCGCGGTGCCGCCATTCCGTTGGGGGACGTTATCTTGCGTGGGGGTTGGGCACAACATGGGGTGCTGGCGCGGGCGGTACGCGCTGGCGAATATCCAGGCGCGTCCGCTGTGCCCGATGGCTCGGCCGCTTGCGATGCATCTGGCGCCGGGTGGCCCCGCGTTCGTGGCGGGGCTGCTGGCGAATCAGGTCCGGCAGGTTTTGGTGGCGGATCGCCAAGGGGGCTGCGGCTCGAGGTAGTGATTTCCGAGGGGCCGTGGACGACGCTGGTGCGCCGTTCTACTCGTCCCCCCAAACGCCCTCCCTCATTGGGGAGGGCGAGAGTGGTGGTGTGAAACGGGAGCTTCCGACACTGCGCCGCAATGCCAAATGGCCTCCCGGCATCCCGGGCGGCGGTTTCCCTTGGAGGCGCCTTGCTTCTTTAGAGTTGGCAGCGCGTCAGCACCCCTCTGGACGGTGAACGTCATGTCCACGATTGGCTGTGGCGGCGGCGCTGGGGGGTGCGTCTGCGATGCGGGCGGAGCCGGCGGTGGCGTGGCCTGCGAAGGAGACGAACTGCTCATGGCAAAGCCTTGATGATGCCGAATTTCGTAGTGACCACGATTAGAATGGCGGCAAGCAATGCAAAAAAACCAAACTCCATGGCAGACAGGCGACGGCCTGAGCGCGGTAGTGGTATCGCCCTTGAGTGGCTTCCCGATTTGACGCCGCCGCTCGTGCAAGTGGCTCAAGTTGTTGTTCTCTGACGCTGACCACAACGAGGGTGTCAACGTCGTCCGCCCCTTGGCCGACATAATGGGCGTGGATTTGACGCGTACCAGCAATGATGTCTGATTCCGGGCCAATCCTCGTGTACGCGCGTTTCCTCGTTGCCAGGCCGAGAAAAACCAGGACAGCCACGCTCAAGCACACGACAAGAACCAAGCAAACCCCGGCGAGTAACGCTGACCATGCGCAAGGGACAACAGACCAGGTCGGGACCGGAGGCTTCGCTGCACTACACGCTCCCGAAATCGCACTTCAGGAAGGTGGTTGCGTCGCCGAATAGTTGGGCGATGCAACAATCAGCCCCAATGCCGTTGGGAAAAACGGCAAAGTCCGGTGAACATCTTCTGCGGCTCCGACCTCCTGCCGATAGAGATCCTGCAACATCGCAATGATCACGCTCGCCGACTTCTCCCCAAGCGGCGGCAGTTCGGGCGTCCCCGACATAGCAACTCTCTCTCAAACTCAACGCGGGTCGCCGCACGGTGCCTGCAGCGCTACGGCAACGCCAAGGGCCCTGGTTGCGCGCGCCACAGCGCCAACGCCAGCCGGACAAGCGCCCGCTAATCTCCTGTCCAAATCCCGACCTTCGCCGCAGTGCCTCGCGCCCCCGCTTATTGCCCGCCGGTGACGTCGATCGTTACGCCGGTGACGAAATCGGCGTCCGATGATGCCAGGAAGCAGATCACCTTGGCCTGGTCATCCGGTTGGGCGATGCGCCGCAGCGGCACCCGCGCGGTTTCCGCCGCCTGGTCCTCGGGTGCTCGCTGGTTCCAGTGCGGCAGCAGCCGCTCGCTGAGCGTCAGGCTTGGTGCGATGGCGTTGATGGTGATGCCGAAAGGTCCCAGCTCGAACGCCAGCTTGCGGGTGAAGGCGATGATGCCGCCCTTCGCGGTGGCGTAGGCGCTAGAGGATGACGCGCTCAGGCCGCGCCCGGCGATCGAGGCCAGGTTGACGATCTTGCCGTGGCGCGCCTGCTTCATGACGGGCACGACGGCGTGGGTGAACAGGAACGTGCCTTCCAGGTTGAAGGCGATCAGCTTCTGCCACTCCGCGAAGGTGAGTTCGTCGACGGAGGCGGAGGGCCGCGTGATCACCGTGCTGCCGCCTACCGCGTTCACCAGGATATCGATGTTGCCGAACTGGCGCGCGGCTCCGGCGACCAGCGCGCCGACCTGCGCCGGGTCCAGTGCGTCGGCGCAGTGGGCGTGGGCGCGGCCTCCGGCGTCGGTGATCGCGGCGACCATTGCGTCGAGCCGGGCTTCGTTGGTGTCCACGCCGACGATGATGGCGCCCTCGCGCGCCATGATGTCGGCGGTGGCGCGCCCGATTCCCGCGCCGGCCGCGGTGATCAGCGCCACTTTGTTCTGGAACCGCATTGTTTCCTCCGTTTTGTCGCCAGGTTTTTCGTCATGGGGATTCTCGGTCGCGCAACCCAGCATTGCGCCCGCTGACGCGGATGTCACCCGCCGGGCCGATGACACGATGGGCCACCCCGAGGCAGAGTCGCGGCAACCGGGGGAAAGCATGGCTGACGACGAAGCGAACGCCGTGGTGGCGCCAGCCGCCGCGTCCACGACACCTGCCGCGTCGGTGAACGTGACGCCAACCGCCGCATCCGCCAGCGCGGCGCGCATCGCGGCATCCGCCAGCGCGGCAGAAGCGGCACCAATCCTGTTGGAGCCGGTGCCCGACGCGCGGCGCACGCTGGTGCTGGCCGCGTGCCTGATGGGCACCTTCATGGCGGCGGTGGAGAGCACCATCGTGGCCACCGCGATGCCGACCATCGTGGGCGACCTGCACGGCTTCAACCTGTTCAGTTGGGTGTTCACCGTCTACCTGCTGGCGCAGGCGGTCAGCATCCCGATCTACGGCCGGCTGGCCGATCTGTATGGCCGCAAACGGATGTTCTTTGTCGGCGCCGGGCTGTTCATGGTTGGCTCCGGGCTATGCGGGTTATCCACCGGCATGGTCCAGTTGGTTTTCTTCCGCGCGTTGCAGGGGTTTGGCGGCGGCGGTGTGCAGCCCGTGGCGATGACCATCCTGGGCGATATCTACAGCCCAGCCGAGCGGGCCCGCGTGCAAGGCGTGGTGTCGAGCGTGTTTGGCGTTTCGGCTGTGGTCGGGCCGTCGCTCGGCGCGTTCCTGGTGGAGCACGTGAATTGGGAGTTCGTGTTCTGGGTGAACCTGCCGGTCGGCGCGGCGGCGATCGCGATGATCGGGTGGTTCCTGCACGAGGATGTTCGGCCGCGCCAGCGGCGGATCGATTGGCTGGGTTCGTTGCTGATGATGGTGTCGGTCGGCGCGCTGATGCTGGCGCTGGTGCAGGCGACGACGCTGTCTGCCGGCGCGCTGGTGGCGCTGGTCGGCGGCGGCGTGGTGGCGATGGTGGTGTTGATCGTGCACGAGCGGGCGACCAAGGAGCCGATGCTGCCGCTGGAGCTCTGGCGGCAGCGGGTGATCGCGGTGGGCAGCGTCGGCGGAGGGTTGGCAGGGGCGGTAATGATGGGGGTCGCTGCGTTCCTGCCGACGTATGTGCAGGGCGCGATGGGGCAGAGCGCGACGGTCGCCGGGCTGGTGCTAGGCGCGATGTCGGTGACCTGGGCGCTGGCGAGTATCTATGGTGGGCGTTTGATGGTGCGGACCACGTATCGGCTGGCGGCGGTGCTGGGCGCGCTGGCGTTGCTGCTGGGCAGTGTGGTGCTGGTGATGCTGACGCCGGAGCGCGGGGTTTGGTGGGCGACTGTCGGGTCGCTGGTGATCGGGGTGGGGATGGGGTTGTCGAACTCCGCGTATCTGGTCTCGATTCAGGCGGCGGTGGCTTGGAACCAGCGTGGGGCGGCGACCTCGTCCTGTCTGTTTTTGCGATTTGTGGGGCAGTCGTTGGGGGCCGCGTCGTTTGGCGCGGTGCTGAATTTGACGTTGCTGCGCCGGGTGCCGGATTTGATGTTCGAGGCGGATCATCTGCTGGATCCGGCGCTGCGCGGGGAGATGGCTGCGCCGGTGTTGTCGCGGCTGACCGAGGCGATGGCCGCGGGGTTGCACAATGATTATCTGCTGGCGTGCGGGTTTGCGGCGATGACGCTGGTGCTGGCGGCGATGCTGCCGGCGAGGTTGAGTCCGCGGGGCCATGCGCTGCGGCGGTAGGCGGTGGGTGTGCGGTGGTCGTACGGGGTTCGGTTTGCTGGCCGGCGTGATGCGGAGTTGCTCCGGGTGCTCGGCGCTCGACGCCTGTTGTCAAACATGACAACGTTTATCCCGGATGCCACGAAACACGCGCCCGATAAGCTGGATCAAGACCGCCCGGAAAGATTTCGATGACTTCCCGCCGGGGCCGCAGATCGAGATGGGACGGGCGCTGACGATTCTTGCCGATGGGCGGATGCCCGACATCGCCAAGCCGCTTATGGGCTTCGGGGCGGGCGTAACGGAACTGGCGCTCCGGCATCGCGGGGATGCTTTCCGGGCCGTCTACGCGTTGCGGATCGACACCGATATTTGGGTGATTCACGCATTCCAGAAGAAATCGAAGTCGGGGATCAAGACCCCGAAACAGGAAGTCGATTTGACCCATGAGCGACTGAAGCGACTGAGCGAGACGCTAGCATGAACGACGACCTTGAGATCACCCGCGGTAGCGGGAATGTCTTCCGTGATCTGGGTCATCCCGATGCGGATCGGGAGCAACTGCGTGCGCTGCTCGCGGCGAGGATCATCGGCGTGCTGGATGATCGGAAGCTCACCGTGCGGGCCGCGCATGAGCTGACCGGCGTCGCGGCGTCCGACTTTTCCCGCATCCGCAACGCGAAGCTTGACCGTTTCACGATCGATCGGTTGATGACCATCCTGGGCAGCCTGGGGCAACAGGTCGAGGTGACCGTCAATGTCCGTCCGCGCCGCGCCGGTCACCCGCCGGTGCGGCCCGCGGTGAGTGCGGCTTAGCTGCCGGATAGAGGTGTTCGTGTTGACGATGGCACGCGCGCTCGGTTGCGTGGGTTTGACCCGGCGCTGCGCGGGGAGATGGCTGCGCCGGTGTTTCCGCGGCTGACCGAGGCGATGGCCGCGGGGTTGCACAATGATTATCTGCTGGCGTGCGGGTTTGCGGTGATGACGCTGGTGCTGGCGGCGATGCCGTCGGCGAGGTTGCGTCCGCGGGGGCATGCGCTGCGGCGGTAGGCGGTGGGTGCGCGGTGGTCGTGCGGGGTTCGGTTTGCTGCCGGGCGTGACGCGGAGTTGCTCCGGGGGATCGGCGCTTGACTCCTGTTGTTAATTATAATAACATAATTTCGAATCAAGACCCCATCGCAGGAGATCGATTTGAGCCACGAGCGACTGAAAGTGACCGACAGAGCGGCTGGCATGAGTGACGCCCTTGCGACGGAGTAACGACCGTCTGTTCCGCGCTCTGGGGCAGCCTGAGGCGGATCGGCAGCAACCGCGCGCGCTGCTCGCGGCGCGGATCATTGGCGTGCTGGCTGATCGCAAGCTCACTATGCGGGCCGCAAGTGTGTTGACCGGGTACGCGGCGTCCGACCTTTGCCGCATCCGCACCGGGCGATTCAGCCACTTCGCCATCGATCGGCTGATGCTGGTGCTGAGTGCCCCGGGGCAGCAGGTTAAGATGCGGGTGAGTGTCCGTCCGCGCCGCGCCGGCCAGGCGACGGAGAGCATCGCCGAGAACGAGCGCAGCGTTTCCAAAGGACCTCTCATACCGGCCGACGGCAGGGTTGACGCTTCATTGGATGGTCGGTCGGCCGGTGTCACGCCGTTGGTTGCTCGAGTGGCTTTCATTGGGCGGCATTTGGTGACGGATAGCGGGTTGGCGGTGCCGGCTGGCGGGTTGGCGGTTCGCCGGACGTGTTCGAAATCTTGGGCACCTACGGATTGAACGAGTGCAGCACCGCAAGAAGTCGTGGATGGCCCGCCTTCGCGGGCCATGACGTTGGGAGCCGATGCGTCAGCCTTCGTCCGAGCGGACGAAGCGCTGGCGTGCCTGGATCTCGGCGATATCGGTTGGGCGATCGAACGGCGCCGGGGTCGCCTCGCCGGGGCGGCGCGGGCGGCCGATGGCGCGGAACCAGTCCTCGAGCCCCGCCGGCGAGATCATCCACAACATGCGCATCTGGCCGGTGCCGGTGTTGGTCACTTTGTGCTGTACGCCACGGCCGACCAGGATCATGGTCTCCGGTGCAACGTCGTAGCGGTCGGGGCCGACCTCGGCGACGCCGGTGCCCTGGTAGCAGAACAGCACCTCGTGCTGGCGTTCATGCGCGTGGCGGCGGATGTGCGCGCCGGGCTCCAGCACCTGCAGGCCCATAGAGAAATTGTCGTAGGGCGAGTTGTACGGTGTCAGCTTGTTGACGATGTAGCCGACCGAGGGCAGCGGCTGCCAGAACGATTGGCCGTCCTCGGGGCCGAGCACGACGACGGGGCCCAATGTGTAATCGTGCCCTTGGGTGTAGTCGCGCCTTTGGGCGTTGCCGGGGTCTTGGGTGAGGTCGGGGCCTTGGGCGAAGGCGGGGGCTTTGGCGACGTCAGACATCTCGATTTTCCTCCGCGTGATGCGATCCGGACTGTACGCCCGGCAGGCGATTGCTGATATGCTTCGCGGATCAACCAATAAGGAGGATGCGGCGATGGATGCGATGTGGCCAATGGGAGCGGCATATATCAACGGGCGCTACATGCCGGTGGGCGAGGCGATGATCCCGGTGACGGAATGGGGTTACCGGCGGTCCGACGTGACTTATGACGTGGTCAGTGTGTGGGACGGGGCGTTCTTTCGGCTCGATCAGCACATGAAACGATTCCGTGCCTCGATGGAGTATTTCCGGCTGGTGCCGCGCGAAAGCGACGCCGACCTCCGCACTGTGCTGCACGAGCTGGTGCGCCGCACCGGGCTGCGCGAGGCGTATGTGGCGATGGATTGCCTGCGCGGTTCGGCGCCGACCAACCTGCGCCGTCATCCGGCGAACGCGCGGCCGTATCTGCTGGCGTATTGCGTGCCGTATGTGTGGCTGGTGCCGCAGGAGATCCGCGAGCAGGGCATGCACCTGATCGTTGCGTCGAACCCTCGGATCCCGGAACAATGCGTCAACCCGCGGGCGAAGAATTTCCACTGGGCCGATATGACGCGGGCGATGTTCGAGGCCGAGGACAAGGGTGCGCACAACCCGGTGCTGCTGGACTTCGACGGCAACGTGACCGAGGGGCCGGGGTTCAACGTGTTCGCGGTGACCAACGGCGTGGTGGCGACGCCGGACCGCGGCGTGCTGGAGGGTGTCACGCGTGGCGCGGTGATCGAGCTGTGCGAGAAGCTGGGGCTGCCCTGTGAGGTGCGGACGGTACCGGCTGACGAACTGCGCGGGGCCGACGAGATCTTCATCTCGTCCACCGCCGGCGGGGTGATCGGCGTGACGCGGCTGGACGAGCGCATCCTGTCCAACGACCGGCCTGGCCCGGTGACCGCGCGGCTGGGTGAGGCGTACTGGCGGTTCCGCAAGGACGGCTGGTGTAACGAACCGATCGACTATGAGCCGGCGATTGCCGCGGAGTAGGTGGCGTTAAAGACTGTCCCCCTCCCCTTGAGGGAGGGGGAGTGTGTAGGAGCTCCGGAGTCTTTCTAACCATTGACCGCGATCGAGGCCGTTCCGTAGCCTCGCAACAACGCACAAAGCAATCTCGGGGAGACCTCCAATGACGCGGCTGTTCGTGGCTTGTCTGGGCCTGCTGGCGACGCTTGCCGGCGCGCCAGCCGGCGGTGTTTTTGGGGCCTGGGCGCAGTCGACGGTCAAGATCGGGGTGATCTTGCCGTTCTCGGGGCAGTTTGCCGATACCGGCATCCAGCTCGACAACGGCATCAAGCTCTACATGCAGCAGCACGGTGACACCGTTGCCGGCAAGAAGATCGAGGTCATCCGCAAGGACGTCGGCGGCATCGCCCCCGAGGTCGCCAAGCGCCTGGCGCAGGAGTTGGTGGTGCGCGACAACGTCGACATTCTGGCGGGCTTCGCGCTGACGCCGAACGCACTGGCGGCCGCGGATGTCTCGGCGCAGGCGAAGAAGTTCATGGTGGTGATGAATGCCGCCACCTCGATCGTCACCACGAAGTCGCCCTACATGGCGCGCACCTCGGTGACGATCCCGCAGATCGATGAGGAATTCGGCGACTGGGCAGCGAAGCAGGGGGTGAAGACGGTCTACACGATGGTGTCTGACTACGGGCCGGGCATCGACGCCGAGACCAGCTTCATCCGCGGGTTCGAGGCTGCGGGCGGCAAGGCGGTCGGCTCGGTGCGGGTGCCGGTGGCCAACCCCGATTTCTCCGCTTTCGTGCAGCGCGCCAAGGATACCAACCCGGACGCGATCTTCATCTTCGTGCCCGGGGGCGCGCAGCCGGCGGCGCTCGGGAAGGCGCTGGCCAGCCGCGGCATCACGCCGAAGACCACGAAGATTCTCGGCAACGGCGAGGTTGCGATGGAGGACGCGTTGAAGAACATGGGCGACGATGCGGTCGGCATCATCACCGCATTTCATTATGATCCCAGCCATGACTCGGCGCTGAACCGGGAGTTTGTCACCGCCTACGTCAAGGCATTCGGGCGCAATCCCGACATCTTCTCGATCGGCGGGTATGACGGCATGCGGCTGATCTACGACGCGCTGGCGAAGACCGGCGGCAAGACCGGCGGGCAGGCGCTGATCGACGCGGCTAAGGGGATGGCGTGGGAGAGTCCGCGCGGGCCGATCGCCATCGACAAGGACACCCGCGACATCGTGCAGACGGTCTACATCCGTCGGGTGGAGAAGGTCGACGGCCGGCTGGTGAACGTCGAGTTCGACAAAATCGCCGACGTGAAGGATCCGGTGAAGGCGCGCATGCCGAAGTGAGGGGCGTGGGTGTTTGGGCCGAGCCGTTGGGGCGTGGGTGCGATGGGCGTCCGGGGTTGCGTTGGGGCTGGGTTTTGTTTTGCTGGTATCGCGATAAGCTCGGACGGGCCTGTAACATTCTCCCCCTCCCCTTGAGGGCTTGGGCCGTAAAGCAGACCAAGCCCTCAAGGGGAGGGGGAGAAGCGAAGCGACTCTAGCCGATGATCGCGCCGGCGGTTGGCGTGATCTTCGATGGTTTCGCCTACGGCATGCTGCTGTTCCTGCTGTCGGTGGGGCTGTCGGTCACGCTGGGGCTGATGAACTTCGTCAACCTGGCGCACGGCGCGTTTGCCATGCTTGGTGGTTACGTCACCGCGACATTGATGAACTCGCTGGGCTGGCCGTTCCTGGCTACGTTGCCGATGGCGTTCGTGCTGACTGGCGTGGCCAGTGTGGCGTTCGAGCGCACGCTGTATCGCCGGCTGTATCGCGCGCGCGAGTTGGATCAGGTGCTGCTGACGATCGGGCTGGTGTTCATGTCGGTGGCCGCGGCGGCCTTCTTCTACGGCACGCAGCAGCAGCCGGTGCGGCTGCCGGCATACCTGCGTGGCTACACCACGGTGCTGGGCGTCAACTTCAGCCATTACCGGCTGTTCCTGATTGGAGTGGCGCTGGCCGTTACGCTGGCGCTGGTGGTTGCGCTGGAGCGTACCCGCTTCGGCGCCCAGGTGCGCGCGGCGGTGGACAACCAGCGCATGGCGCGGGGACTAGGCATCAATGTCGAACTGGTGTTCGCGGTCACGTTTGCGCTCGGCAGCGGGTTGGCCGGGCTGGGCGGCGCGCTGGCGATCGAGATCGTCGGCCTCGATCCGAATTTTGCCACCACCTACCTGATCTATGTGCTGATCGTTGTCGCGGTTGGCGGGCTGGGGTCGATCCGGGGATCGTTCCTTGCCGCGGTCCTGGTCGGCGTCAGCGATGCCGCGGGAAAGTATTACGTTCCGACACTCGGATCGTTCCTGATCTACCTGGTGATGATCAGCCTGCTGCTGTGGCGTCCGTCCGGCCTGTTCGGAAGAGCCCGGGCGTGAGCGTCGGGCAGGCGATCGATCCGCATCGGCATCTGTCCGAACGCCGGCTCTGGCGGCCGGTCGAGGCGGTGTTCTGGCTGGCGACGCTGCTGCCCTTCGTGGTGGTGCCATCCTATCTGACGCTGGCGAGCCAGATCGCCATCACCGCGATCTTCGCGGTCTCGCTCGATCTGATCCTGGGCTATGCCGGGCTGGTTTCGCTGGGGCACGCGACATTCTTTGGCCTCGGCGCGTATACCGCCGGGCTGCTGGCCAAGGCGGGCTGGGGTGAGCCGTTGTCCGGTCTGCTGATCGCCGCGTCGGTGGCGGGGCTGTTTGGCTGGGTGACGGGCTTCGTCGTGGTGCGGGTGCGGCATCTGGCGCTGATCATGGTCACGCTCGGCATTGGCCTGCTGTTGTACGAGATGGCGAACCGCGAGAGCTGGCTGACCGGCGGAAATGACGGGCTGCAGGGTGTGGTGATGTGGCCGTTGTTCGGCCGGTTCGACTTCGACCTTTATGGCTATACCGCCTACGGCTATGCGTTGGCGGCGCTGCTGCTGGTGGTGCTGGTGGCGCGGCGGCTGATCCATTCGCCGTTTGGCCTTTCATTGCGGGCGATTCGCGAGAACGAGCGGCGCATGCCGGCGATCGGCGCGCCGAGCCGGGCTCGGCTGCACGCAGTCTATACGATCGCCGCCACCATGGCCGGGATCGCCGGCGGGCTGCTGGGGCAGACCACGCAGTTCGTCGATTTGTCGACACTTGGATTTCAGCGCTCGGCGGACCTGCTGGTGATGCTGGCGCTGGGTGGGACCGGACGGCTGTATGGCGGCATTGTCGGGGCCATCGTTTTCATGGTCGCGCGTGACCAGCTTGCGGATATGAACCCGCAATATTGGTATTTCTGGATTGGCTTGTTGCTGGTTGGCGTGGTGCTGTTTTTGCCCAACGGGATTTTGGGTGGATTGGCGCGGCTGCTGCCTCGCGGACGGGGCGAGGTATGATGCCAGTTGTCCAAATGATCGGCTCTTCGATGCCCCCCCGTCGCCGTGCCGGCCCCAGGGTCAAGCGCCCGAGGGCAGGTGGAGCCTGCCCCTGGCGAAGGCCGGGGGACCGGCATCCACGACTTGCCTTCGTGCAGCAAAGAAAGTCGTGGATGCCGGCATGACGTGGAGGCAGCGCCAGTGGGTCAATCTTTATGTCGGCTGGTATTGCGCCGTTGATGCGGTGAATTGGTCGTTTCGTGTGTGCGCCTGGTGTGACTGCGATGAATCCCGCACTTAGCGCGCACGGTGTGCATAAGCGATTTGGCTCGCTGGTGGTGGCGCAGGACATTCATTTCGCGCTGCCACCGGGCGCGCGGCACGCGTTGATCGGGCCGAACGGCGCCGGCAAGACGACGCTGATCAACCTGCTGACCGGCACGCTGCGCCCCGATGCGGGCGAGGTCCGACTGGACGGCGAGGCAATCACCGCATTGGCGCCGGAGCTCCGGGTGAAGCGCGGGCTGGTGCGCACGTTTCAGATCAACACGCTGTTTCCGGAGCTCGATCCGCTGGAGGCGGTGACGCTGGTGGTGTGCGAGCGGCTGGGCGTTGCCGGCAATTGGTGGCGCCCCGTGCCGGCGTTTCGCGCGGCGGTGGACGAGGCCCATACGATACTCGCAACCCTTGGGCTCGGCACGGTGTGCCATCGGCCAACGCGGCTGCTGGCCTACGGGCAGCAGCGGTTGCTGGAGCTGGCATTGGCGCTGGCGACGCGCCCGAAGGTGCTGCTGCTCGACGAGCCTGCGGCTGGCGTGCCGCGTCAGGAGGGCGGCGCGCTGTTCGCGGCGATTGAGGGCCTGTCGGCGGAGCTCACGGTGTTGTTCATCGAGCACGACATGGACTTCGTGTTCCGCTTCGCCAGCCGGGTGGTCGTGATGCTCGGCGGGCGCATCCTGGTGGAAGGCAGCCCGGAGGAGATCGCCGCCGATCCCCGCGTGCGCGAGGTCTATCTCGGCGGCGCCGGGCATGCCGGCGCACGACATGGCGACGCTGGACACGCTGACGCTGGGCGGCCCGACGCTGGACGTGCTGATGCCGGACGGGCTGACGCCGGACATGACTAAGCCGCTGCTCGCGTTGCGCGAGCTGCGTGCTGGTTATGGGGAGTCTGTCGTGCTCGATGGTGTGTCGGTCGACCTGCCGGAGGGCGGCAGCCTGGCGGTGCTGGGCCGCAACGGCGTTGGCAAGACCACGCTGCTGGCGACGATCATGGGATGTACGAGCGTAAGTGCCGGCGCGATGCTGTGGCGTGGGCGCGACCTTGCGCGGATGGCGCCGCATCGGCGGGCCCGGCTTGGGATCGGCTGGGTGGCTCAGGAGCGGGAGATCTTCCCGTCGCTGACGGTCGAGGAGAACCTGACGGTGGCGGCGCGGCCCGGACCTTGGACATTGCACAGCGTGCACGAGCTGTTTCCGCGCCTGGCGGAGCGTCGACGCAACATGGGCACCCATCTGTCCGGCGGCGAACAGCAGATGCTGGCGATCGCGCGGGCGCTGATGACCAATCCCGCGCTGCTGCTGTTAGACGAGCCGCTGGAAGGGCTGGCGCCGATCATCGTCGAGGAGTTGGCAGGCGCGATCGCCGGGATGATCGCCAGGGAGGGGACGGCCGTCGTGCTGGTCGAGCAGCACGCCCGCATTGCTTTGTCGCTGACGCGTGATGTGGTGGTGCTGGAACGGGGGATCATTGCGCATCGCGGCAGATCGGATGCACTGATGCAGGATCAGGCTACTCTCGATCGCCTTGTCGGTCTTTCGATACGTGCCGGTCGGATTTGATTCGGGGGTCGCTCGCGGCACAGCGGCGGGACGGATGCTCGGGTCAAGTCCGGGCATGATGAAAACGGCCTTGGGCGTGACGAAAGTGGTGGCTTGTTCATGCGGGCGGCCTCCTTGACGATAAGCCATCATTGAATGCGAGGATCGACATGGCCTGGCCGACACAGCAGGGTGTGTTTCCCCTGGGTGATCTGAAGTTGCAGTCCGGCGCGACGCTGCCGGACGCGCGATTGTCGTGGAAGGCGCACGGAACACTGACCGCCGCGCGCGACAATGTCATTCTGTATCCCACCAGCTATGGCGCACAGCATTCGGACCTGGAGTGGCTGATCGGGCCGGAAGGGGTGCTCGATCCGACGCGGTATTTCGTTCTCATCATCGACATGTTCGGCAATGGGCTGTCGTCCTCGCCGTCGGATACGGCGGAGTATCCGTCGCCGGTCACCGTGTTCGACAACGTGCACGCCCAGCGCCGCCTGCTGCGCGAGGTGTTCGGGATCGAGCAATTGGCCTGCGTCTATGGTTGGTCGATGGGCGCGCTGCAGGCCTATCACTGGGCGGCGCTGTTCCCCGACGCGGTGTCGCGCGCCGTGGTGAACTGCGGGGTCGCGCGCACCGCTGTGCACAATCAGGTGTTCCTGCGTGGGCTGATGGGGGTGCTGGAGGCGGCGCCGGAGCACCTCGGGGCCGGGCGGTTCGCCGCGGAGCCGGTCGCGGCCAAGCGCGCTTTCGGGCGGATCTACGCCGGCTGGGCGCTGAGCCAGGATTTCTACCGCGCCGGGCTGCATCTGGCGTCGGGGCCGGCGCCCAATCTGGGCGCGCCGGACCTGGAGACGTTCTTGCGCACGGATTGGGAGGACCGGTTTGGGGCTCGGCCGGCGGCGAACCAATACGCCCAGCTTCGCACCTGGGATGCGGCGGATATCAGTGCAAACGCGGTGTATGGCGGGGACCTGCCGGCAGCGCTGCGCGCCATCAAGGCGAGGGTGTTGCTGATGCCGGGGGAGACCGATCTCTATTTCCGCGTTGCGGACAACGCGGCGGAGTTGCTGCATCTGGCGCGGGCCGAACTGCGGCCGATCCCGAGCATCTGGGGTCATCGCGCCGGCAATCCGGCGGCGAACCCGGCGGATGCGCGGTTCGTGAAAAGCGCGGTGCGGGACTGGTTGGCCGCGTAGGGCTGTCGAGGGAGCGGGTAGTCGCGAACAACGCCTCGGCGCCGATCTCGAACAGCTGCCCGTCCGGGGGCGTGCCCTGGCGGATTTCGGCCTCGATCGTGGTCGCGAGGAGTACACCCAGCTTGATCTGCTCTTTTCGGCCACTGGCACGCAGCAGCACTGCCACCCCGGGGTGCTCCGGGCTCATGCGGCCGAGCTTGCGGAAGTCCTGGCCGTTACTTGTCACGACGACGCGGTGCTCGGCGATCGCGCGGGCAAGGACGTCAGCGTCCGAGGCACCACGCAAGCTCACTTCGTTGACGTGCGCGGCGTCGAAGCCAAGGTAACAGCGCAGATGCCCGGCAAGCAGTGGCGACAGGTTTTCGTCGATCAGGAAGCAGGGCGCCACAGCTCTCCGGCGGGCCGGCCGCGCGGCGGGTTGGCCTTGGCGTACAGCGCGGCTGCTTCCACGGTTTCCTGATCCAGGTACGGATACTCTTCAAGGATGCTGCAGATCGAATCGCCCGCGTTGATCCGACCCAGGATCGCCTGTGCGGTGATCCGGGTGCCGCGGATCACGGGGATCCCACCCATGATGTCGGGATCGCTGACGATCAGGTCGCGCGCGCGTTCATACAGCCGCATCCGCTGCCTTGCCGGGCCGAGGGCCTTGCCGGCGTCGATGCGCACAAGGTCGCCGATGATAAGGTCGCCGGTCATGTCCATGGGAGATAGCTCCGATTGGTTGAGCAGCCGATAAGCGTCGGCTGGAGAAACGTGCACTTCCTGTGGCAGCGCCTGGATCAAGGCGAACGCCAGTAGCGCCGCGTCGTCCAGGCGCCGCCGGTGCGTGCGGTCGGTGCGCGCCGGGATTCGGCCTGAAGTGATGGCCTTCTGCACCGCCGACAGCGGTGCGCCCGACATCGCGGCAACTTCCTGTGGGGTGTAGGCGGTTGGGGCCATAATTCATATCCTTGGGACATGAATTACCTTGGAGGGCGGGTTTTGTCCACCTCTAAGTTTTCTTTGGGTTGCGACTGGTGGAGTGTGCCCTACCGCTCCACCATTCGCAGCAGGCTGACGCCGGCCGCGGCCAGGGCGATCGCCGACGCGCAGACCAGCGTCACCGTCGTGCCGTTTAGCGGCGCCAGCCCGAACACCAGCGCCACCAGCGCCGCCCCGGTGGTCTGGCCGAACAGCCGGCCTGCCGCCTGCATGCCCGACGCGCCCCCGGTGCGATTGCGCGGGGCCGAGGTGATGATCGCCCGGTTGTTCGGGGTGTTGAAGAAGCCGAACCCCAGGCCGCAGATCAGCATCCGCCAGGCGATGTCGTAGCTGCCCGGGTGCGCCGGCAGCAAGCCGAACAGCCCCAGGCCCACGGCCAGCACCGTCAGGCCGGCACCGCTCAGGATGCCGACGGGATAGCGATCGGCCAGCCGCCCGGTGAACGGCGCGATCACCGCCACCACCATGGGCCAGGGCGTCATCAGCAACCCGGTACGCACCTGGCCGAACCCCAGTGTGTTCTCGAACAGGAACGGCAGCGAAACCATCGCCATCGACTGCGCGGTGAAGGCGCAGATCGAGGTGGTTACCGACAACGCAAACAACGGGATGCGCATCAGGTCCACCGGCAGCAGCGGCGCGGCGCGGCTTAGCTCGCGCGCCACCAGCATCGCGCCGACGCCGAGCGCGATGACCGCCTGGCCGATCACCCACTCGGTGCGCTCCCCGTGGCCGACCCCATCGATGGCAGTGATCAGCACGCCCAGGCTGATCGCGCTCATAACCGCGGACGCCACATCGAACTTGACCCCGGAGCAGGGGGTCGCGGGCAGCGCGCGCCAGGCGACCACCACCGCCAGCGCGCCGAGCGGCACGTTGATCGCGAACAGCCAGGGCCAGCTGGCCACCGACAGGATTGCGGCGGCCGCGGTTGGGCCGGCAGCCGAGGCGATCGAGCCGATCGTGGCATTGATGCCGAGGCCGCGGCCGATCCAGCGCCGCGGGTAGATGAAGCGCACCAGCGCGCTGTTCACGCTCATGATGCCGGCGGCGCCGAAGCCCTGGAACACCCGCGCCAGCGCCAGCGTCTGTAGCGAGTACGACAGCGCGCAGGCGAGCGAGGCGAGGGTGAAGACCACCAGCCCCCACTGGTAGACCCGCCGGTAGCCGAAGATGTCCCCAAGCGAGGCCAGCGGCAGGAGGGAGATGGTGACCGCGAGCTGATACGCGTTCACCACCCAGATCGAGTTGGCCGGGCTGGTGTTCAGATCGGTAGCGATGGTCGGCAGTGCCACGTTGGCGATCGCGCCATCCAGCACGGCCATCGTCAGGCCGAGCGCAATCGTCAGGATCCCCCAGTATCGCTGCGGGATCGGCAATCCGTCGGGCGGCTCGGGCTGGCGGGTCGCCGGGTCGGACATCAGCCGGCAGGCAGCGCGGCGAGCGTAGGCAGCGCGGCAAGCACGGGGGCAAGGTCCAGGTCGGCAAGATCAGGGCGACCCAGCACGGTGACGGAGCGGCCGCGCGGGGCCGTGAGTGCCGGGTCGGAATCGCGCGAGAACAGCACCACGGACGGGCAGCCCGCCGCGGCAATCAGGTGCATCGGGCCGGTGTCATTGCCGACCCCGAGGCACGCCACGCGTGCGAGTGCGGCCAGTTCGGGAAGTCCGGTGCGGTTGGTCAGATCGATCGCGTGTGGCACTTCGTTGCGGATCTCCTGGGCCAGGGCGTGCTCCTGACCGGTGCCGAGAATGACCGGTGTGATACCGCGTGTCAGCAGCGCGCCGGCGAGGTCCGCGTAGCGCTGCGCCGGCCAGCGCTTGACCGGGCGGTGCGCCGAGCTGCCGGGGACGAGCAGTGCGACGCGGTCCGGCAGGGCGAACCGTGCCAGATCGGCGCCGGTCCAGGAAAGATCAGCCGGCAGGGGCCCCGCTACCCCCGCGGCGCGAAGCTGGTCGAACTGGCGATCGATGTCGTGCAGGCGATTGCGGTGCGGGTTGCGGTCGGGATGCGAGCAACCATGCGCAATGCCGGACCATTCCGGTCGCGTGCGCGGCGGGAATAGATGGAAATAACGCGAGGATCGGGACGAGGTCTGCAGATCGTAGACCCGGTCGAAGCGACCGGCGATGAGCTGCCGGCGCAGGTGTCGCCAACCTGCAACGTCCCACCAGTCGGGCCGCTCGTCGATCAGCACCGTGTCGAAATACGGCGACTGGGCGAGCCAGTCCGCCCAGGGGCGCATGGTCAGCAGGCTGATGTGATCCGTGGCGTGGTGGCGGCGAATGGCGGCGAACGGCCCCAGGGACAGGATGACGTTGCCAAGCGCGCCAAGCTTCACGACCAGGATGCGGCTCATGCCGGCGGATGGGCGGTGCGGGTCCGCGCGTCGTGCCGTCCGCCGATGCGCCTGCGCTGCGCGACGTGCCGCTGCTGATCTGGGTGGGGATCGGCCGGCGGGCGGCAACCGGGCGGCTGCGGAACTTGTGGTTGAGACATGATGGGCTCCGTGCTGGCGCATATCAGGGGGCATCAGGCGGAGCAACGGCGGGTGCCGAGGCGGTTTGAATTTGCGCGAGGGTCGGCATGCGCTGATCGCCGCCATCAATCACGGCGCTCAGCGCATGCCGCACCTGTTCGATGACGGCTTCCCATCGGCAACCTGGGCTGCCTCCACGTCATGCCGGCGCGCCCGGTATTACAGTGGGATTGCCAGCAGCGTGTCGAAACGGGGACTGTCGCAGACGACGATGCGCTCGGCGAAGCGGGGTGGGCCGTTGCCGGTCGCGGCGACGCGGTCGAGGTAGCGGCCGGCGGCGAAGATATCCATGTGGCCATCGCGCATGGTGCGGATCACCAGGAACGATGTTTCGGCAACGATGGTCTCGCCGGCGTCGGGCGTAAGGCGCGGCATGCCGATGATGTGGCGATAGGCCTGGCGTTCGTAGATGTTGGCCTCACGCAGTGCGGCGACGCGGTCGCGCAGCATCGCCTGGGAATCGGCATAGATCACGCCGGCTTCATAGCCGCGCCGGTGGTTGTCGGCCGTGGTGATCTTGTAGAGGCAGCTTTCCAGGAAGAAATCCGGCCAATTCTCCAGCCGGTCGGCGTCGATGCAGGCGGCGTAGTCGCTGTTCAGCGCGGCGATCTGGAACAGCGTCGCGGGACCGTCCATCGGACTACACCCCCATATAGCCGCGATAGGTCTGCCAGAAGCCGCGCACCGCAGTTTCCGTGGCGCGGGTGGATTGCGATTCCGCGGTCGCGCCACCCATCTCGACGATGGAGTGGGCGGCGGCGGCGGCGGCGATGCCGCGCTGCACGAAGCCGCCGATGCAGCCGTCCTCCATCGAGACGTAGCCGGCAGGGCCGACAAGATTGGCCTGCTTCAGCCGGCGCATGCGCATCGCCTTGGTGTCGTCGGCGAAACCGATATAGGTCCAATGCAGGTCCATCGCATCGATGCCGCGCGGCACGATCTGGCGCACCGCCAGGCAGTTGTGGATCTGTTGCAGCACCATCGTGGGAAACACGCTGAGGATCTGCAATTCGATGTTGTCGCCGAACTCGTCCACCGCATCGAGCAGCGACTTGTCGTGCAGGCGGAATTCGCTGTCGGCGCGCAGGGCCTGGTCTTTGTAGAGGCTGTCCTGCGGTTCCATCCGGCCGATGGTGGTGCTGGCGTGGTGCCCGCCGTCCTGGCTGACGGTGACGCCGCCGGCCTTGCTGAGACGGGTGATGTTGAACGTGGTGAAGAACAGGTGCAGCAGGCTGGCGTGGTAGGTGTCCTTCACGTTCTCGACGTACAGCTTCCAGTTGTTCGGCAGCGGCTGGATGAAGCGGCCGATCACCTCAACCGGCTTGTGCAGCACGCGGCGGATGCGCGCGGCGATTTCCGGTCCGAGGTAATCGAGCAGGGCAGGCGCATCGGCGGCCAGCGTGGCGAAGACCAGGCCGCCGATGGTGGCCGTGCGGAGCTTGCGCGGGCCGTGCTGGTCGATGCGGAACGAGTCCGGCATGCCGCCCTTGCCGCCGACGCCGCGCTGGAAGGCGATCGAGCACAGATTACCGCGCAGGTCGTAGCGCCAGGCGTGATAGGCGCAGGTGAAGTCCTTGACCGTGCCGGCATCCTGGAACGCAATCAGCGCGCCGCGGTGTGCGCAACGGTTCTCGAAGGCGTGGATTTCACCGGCCTCGCCGCGCACGGCGATGACCGGCATGGCGCCGATGCAACTGACGCGGAAGTCGCCGTGATTGGGGATGTCGACTTCCAGGCAGAGATAGTGCCAGGCAGGGCCTTCGAAGATGCGCGTCTGTTCGGCGCGCAGAATGGCGGGGTCCTGATAGAGCCAGTACGGCACGCGGGTCAGGCCGGGCGCCCAAGCGGACCTGAGGGCTTCGGTGTGGTGGTCCCCGGCGACGTCTGGGTTCAAGGCGAAACTGGCCATCACGGCCTCCTGTTATCGGCACCCGGGTGCAGCCTGGCGCGATTTGACCCCGCCGCACTGGCGGGCGCAATCCCGCGGAAGGAAAGTACCTCGGCGCGGAGGATTGTCGCGGCAGGCAAGCGGCGCCCGGGCGACGTGCATTACCCAATCATTCACCTGGACTTCCCTGAATATGGCCGGCCAGGGGAGGCCGCGCGGCATCGGCGCCGGCTGGCCACCGTGGCGCGGCTGGCGGATGGGATGGTGGTGAGCTCCGCCGAGACCGGCACCGCCGTGTCGCGGTATCTGCCGCGGGTCCTGCCGATCCACGTCGCGCCGCTGGGCGTGTCGTTGCCGATCGGCGGCGTGACGTCCGAGGCGATGGTACGACCGTATTTCCTGTGCGTCGGCACGATCGAGCCGCGCAAGAACCATCTGCTGCTGCAGTATCTGTGGCGGCGGCTGGTGGAATTGCGCGGCAACCTGGCGCCTCGGCTGCTGATCGTCGGCAGCCGCGGGTGGGAGAACGAGAATGTGCTCGACCTGCTGGACCGCTGCACCGCCCTGATGGGCCATGTGGTGGAACTTGGCGCGGTGTCGGACATCAGGCTGGCGGCGCTGCTGCGCAGTGCGCGGGCGCTGCTGATGCCGTCGTTCGCCGAAGGATTTGGCCTGCCGATCGCCAAGGCGCTGTCGCAGGGTTCGCCGGTCATCTGCAGCGATCTGGCGGCGTTGCGCGCGGTCGGGCAGGGTGTGCCCGAGTATCTTGATCCGCTCTGTGCCAGCGCGTGGCGGGACGCGGTGCAGCCCTATACCGCGCCGGCTCCGCCGCGCCGGGATGCGCAGCTTGCACGCATGCCGGACTGGCGGCGTGTCACCTGGCAGGAGCACGTCGCGTCTGCAGTGGCGTTTGCCGAGGGATTGCCCGCGCGCAAGCGGGTTGGTGTTTCCGCGCCGACGGCGCGCGCCGCTGCTCAGCCGGATGAGGGGTGGGTGCTTGCCCGGTGATGCGCCCAGTGATTCGCAATGTCGATGCGGCGGGTGATCCAGACGCCGGCGTGTCGCGATACGTGGTCTAGCAGGCGCTGCAACCCCGCCGCGCGGCCGGGATGGCCGATGATGCGGTTGTGCAGGCCGATTGACAGCATCTTCGGGTGGGTGCGGCCCTCGGCGTACAGCATGTCGAACGCGTCGCGGCAGTAGGTGAAGAAATCGTCGGCCGTGCCGAAGGTGCCGCGGGTGAATTTCACGTCGTTGGTTGAGAGGGTGTAAGGCACCACAAGGTGCGGCCGGCCGTGCTCCTGCGTCCAGTACGGCAGTTCGTCGTCGTAGGCGTCGGAGTCATAGAGGAAGCCACCTTCCTCGATCAGCAGGCGCCGCGTGTTGAGGCTGGGACCGTAACGACAATACCAGCCGAGCGGCCGTTCGCCCATTGTTGTGGTGATCGAGGCGATGGCCTTGGCGATCTGGGCGCGTTCTTCGGCCTCGGTGAGTTCGTAGTGCTTGATCCAGCGCCAGCCGTGGCAGCAGACATCGTGGCCGGCGGCGCGGATTGCCCCGGCGACTTTTGGGTTGCGTTCGAGTGCGAGGGCGCAGCCGAAGACGGTGAGGGGCAGGTCGCGCTCGGCGAACAGGCGCAGGATGCGCCAGACGCCGACGCGGCTGCCGTAGGCGAACATGGACTCGGCGGCAAGGTCGCGGCCGGTGATGCCTGGGTTGATTGGCGCGGCCTCGGTGAGGCCCCATTCGGAGATGTTGTCGCCGTCGGGATAGGAGGGTTCGGAGCCTTCCTCGTGGTTCAGCACGAAGTTCAGCGCGAGGCGGGCGCCGTTGGGCCAGTGGGGATCGGGCGGGTTGGGGCCGTAGCCGATAAAGTCTCGAGTCATGCGGGGGAGGGTGGCATGGATTGGCGGGCGTGGCGATTGGGGGTGGTGTGGCGCTGTGGGGGTGGTGGCGCGATGTGGGAGCGTCGCCTTCGGATTGCTGGTGCGAGCGGGGTTGGAAGTTTGCAGGCGGGCTGTGGATGACTGCGTGGGACCGCGTTCGGATGTCCGCGGGCGGCAGTGGTCGCGGTGCCGTGCACCGCGAATGTTGTTTGGCCGCCCGCCGAGGTGGGCTATAATTGCGCTATGAGTTCAGCGCTAAAGCCTACCGACCGGATGACCGTGGCCGAGTTCCTGGCCTGGGACGCCCCGGGGAAGACACGTTAGCAACTCGTCGACGGCGAGCCTGTCGCGATGGCACCCACAAGTCGAACGCATGGCACGCTTCAGCTCGAACTTGGGAGTCTGATCCGCAACCACTTGGCGGAGGCCGGAGACCGCTGCACCGTCGTTGCGGCGCCCGGGATTGTCCCGCGGGTTCGCGCCAGTGAGAATTTTCGCATTCCCGATCTGGCGGTTACGTGTACGCGGTATGAAACCGGAGAGTACGATGTCAGTGAGCCGATTCTGATCGTGGAGGTTCTGTCGCCCTTCAACCGAGCAGACACCTGCGGGACGTTTGGGCATTCATGACGATCCCGAGTCTGCAGGAAATTCTGATCTTGCGGAGCACCGCGGTGCGGACCGAGTTGCTGCGCCGCGACGGCGAGGGGAACTGGCCCGCGGCATCGATGGTGATCGAGGACGGCGATCTGACGCTTGCCAGCATCGATCTTACCGTTCCGCTGGCGGCGATTTATCGAACCACGCGGCTGGCGCGCGGCAGAGGTGTCGGGGTTTCGGTTGTTGCTTTCGGAACCCGCGACGGTTTCACACAACCGCCCGCGGCCCGTTCGCGTGCCGGGGGAGCCAGTCCAGCGCTTGCCGCGCTCCGCATCTGGCGCTGGACCTGGTCTCATGACTTGGCGAACTGCGCCCGGGGGCAGTTTTACGCACTGTCGTCAGGTCGGCCCGCTCCAAGCCGTGCGCTCAGTTCGCCACCGGAGCGTGAGTGTCGCTCACAGGCCGTCGCGATAAAGGCCAGGCCCCGCTCTACCCCCCGCTCAATCCGCCGCCGACAACTTCTCCGACCCGCTCGCAAATGCCGGCATCACTTCGCGGGCGAACCGGCGCAGATTGTCGCGCGCGGCGCCGCCGCCGGTCAGCAGCAGATAGCGCACGCCCAGCTTCTCCAGCGCTTCGATCTTGCGGCAGATCTCGTCCGGCGTGCCATACAGCGCGCTGTTCTCGTTCGCGCCGGTGGTGTCGGCGAATGACATGATGCTGGCCTTGTTGTCGCCGGATGGCGTCTGCGCCAGCGCGTGCTGGCGTTGCTGCGCCGCCAGCCGCCGCTCGAGCGCCGCCTGCTTGTCCGCCGCATCCTTCGCCACATAGAACGCGCGCGCCACGCCGACCTCCATCGGGTCGAACACGCGCCCGCGCGCCTCGACCTCTTGCATGAACCAGGCGAGACGTTCGCCGGTGGCCTCGAACGGCGCGAACTGGTCCAGCAGTAGGTTGTAGCCGCGCTCCGCCACCTTGCTGATAGAGCCCGGGCTGCCCGCCCCCACCCAGAACGGCGGATGCGGCTTCTGGGCCGTCGGCGGCTCCACGATCACGTCGTCGAACTGCCAGTACTTCCCGCGATGGCTGAACGGCACGTCCGAGGTCCACGCCTTGGTGATCACCGCCAGTGCTTCCTCGTACCGCGCATCCGCTTCTTCCATCGGGATGCGGAAGCCGGCGAACTCATTGTGCCGGTAGCCGCGACCGACGCCGAAATCCAGCCGGCCGCCGGATAGCAGATCGAGGGTTGCCGCCTGCTCGGCCAGCAGCACCGGGTTGTGCCACGGCAGCACGATCACCGCGGTGCCCAGCCGCAGGGTGCGGGTGCGGGCGCCCAGCCAGGTCAGCAGGTTCAGGCTGGCCGAGACCTGGCCGAAGCCGGTGAAGTGGTGCTCGACCAGGAAGGTGCTGTGGAAGCCGAGCGCCTCGGCTTCCACGTTGTAGTCGATGAAGTCGCGGAACCCTTGGCCGCTGTCCACGTCGGGGCCGCCGCGCTTTGCCTGGGCACTGCCGAATAGTCCGAACCGCATCGCGACCTCCCGCATTCGGGTTGGATTGGCGCCACACGTTGACGCTACACATTGACGCGGCCTGCACATTGACGCGCCTAAACATTGGCGCGCCTAAACATTGGCGCGCCCACACATTGACGCGATCGGGCGCGGCGCCGACAAGCGCGCGCCGATGTTGGACGCCCAAGCCTGGATTCTGAGCGAAGCCTATGCCGGACTGCAAGCTCAGGCGATCGGCTTGGCCGAGGCTGCGGGTTTGCCCCATGAGGTTCGCACCTTGGCCCCCGGCGCGCCGTGGCGCTGGATTGCCCCTGGGCTATGGCCGGCGCCGCTGTCGGTGGTGCCGGACGCAGTGCGGGGCAAACTGCCCGCGGTGGCGATCGGGTGCGGCGGCAAGGGGGCTGCAGTGATCGCGGCGCTGCGCCGGCGTGGCGTTGCGGCGGTCCAGGTGCAGCATCCGCGGATGGATCCGCGTCGGTTCGACCTTGTCGTGGTCAACCGGCACGACGGTTTGACCGGACCCAACGTCTTGGTGACCCGCACCGCGCTGCATCGGGTGACCCCGGAGCGGTTGGTCGAGGCGGCCGCTACCTGGCGCGCCAGGGTCGCCGACCTGCCGCGGCCGTTGGTCGCGGTGCTGGTGGGCGGTTCCAACGGGCGGCATCGGCTGGACCAGCCGGTGGGTGAGGCGTTGGCCGACCAACTGGCCGAGATGATGCGACGCGACCATGTGGGGTTGATGCTGACGCCCTCGCGCCGGACGAACCCGGCTGTGGTGCGCGCTCTGCGGGAGCGGCTGGGGAAGCTGGGCGCCTGGATTTGGGACGGCGCGGGGGAGAATCCGTATTACGGCATGCTGGCGTTGGCCGAGGTTATTGTCGTTACGGAGGACAGCGTGTCCATGGTGTCCGAGGCGGTTGCCACCGCGGCGCCGGTGCTGCTGGCCGCGCTGCCGGGCCGGTCGCGCCGGATCGAGGTGTTCCACCGGGCTTTGCTGGACGAGGGCCGCGTCCGCCGGTTCGCCGGTCGCTGCGAGGTCTGGTCGACGGCGCCGCTGAACGATACACCGCTCGCCGCGGCGGAGTTGCGCCGGCGGGTTCGCTTGCAGGTCGGGGAGCACGTGTAGGTCGGGATGGATTGCACGGTGAAAGCGCGTCTGACCCGGAGCGGCCGGACACAGAAATGGCGGAAGGCGCTCCGCTTTTCCACCCTTCTCGCCATGCCAAGGCACTAGGATTGACGCATGCTGCAGATTCAGACTTTCGACCAACGCGCCGGCGGCAATGTTCTGTACAAGGCGCTGGCCCATCCTTTGGCGGCGGAAAAGATCGCCCGGCTGTATGCGCGGCTGCGCGAGGTCGCGCCGGTCGCTTTGTATGATCCGGATGGGATCGCCGAGGCGCTTCTCGCGCTCTACCCGGAGTTGCCTGGCCTGGCCGCGCTTTATGTGCACGATGTTCAGCAGGTGGGGCGGCTGCGGGATGGTTACACCGCCCAGGAACTGACCGCGCTGCCGGGCTCGGGCGCGCGTACTGTGCTGGTCGCCGCGTTCGACGCCGCCCGGATTGCCGCGCGGATCAAGCCGCTGCTGCCGCGGGGCGCCGCCGTGCTGACGCTGGATGAGGTCCGTCTGCCGGCGGAGCTGCTGACCAACCATAGCCGGTATCTGGATCGGCTGAACTTCGCGACCAACTTCGTGTTCTTTCGCGATGAGGACGGGCTGTCCACGCGGCTGGTCTCGGCCAACTACTGGGCGGGCTACGGCGCCGGGCCGATGCGGCTTTGGCTGCGCCTGTATGGCGCCGATGGCACTACACTCGCGACCTGGGAGCAGAAGCTGACTGCCGGGCCAGGCGGCTTTGCCATCGACAGCCGCGAGGTGCGGGCGCGTTTCGACCTGGCGCCTTTCACCGGCCAGTTGCTGGTGCACGCGATCGGTGTCAACGGCCACGACGTGGTGAAATACGCGCTGGACACCTATGCATCGGACAATGGCGCCAGCCTGTCCTGCACCCATGACGCGAACGCCTGGCCGTCCGATCGCTACGCAGGCCTGCCTGCCCCGTGCGACGATGAGCACGTGGTGCTGTGGCTGCAGAACAGCCATGCGACGCCGATCCCGCCGGGTGCGGTTGCGTTGGACCGCATGGGCGCCGAGCGTCCGGTGGCCCTGCCGCGGGCGGTCGGTCCCTTTGCGACGGTGGCGCTGGACGTCGCGACGCTGCTGCCCGATCTGCGCTGGCCCGCCCAGATCGAGCTGCGCGCCGGGCGCCATGTCGTCCGCCCGCGCTACGAGGTGACGCGCGCCGGCCGCACCCGCATTGCCCACGTGAACGTGGAGCGCGCCGACCTGAAGCCTGATCCGGGTATTCCGACCCTGCCCGAGAGCCTGGGTCGGGGCTATCTGCTGCCGTTCCCGGTGCTGCCACGCGAACGGTTCCGCAGCATCGTCCAGCCGACGCCGATGGCGGAGACCCAGGCCGATCTGCCGCTGCGCCTGGATGTGTTCGACGAGACGGGGTGCAAGGTCGCGGAGCGCTTCCTCGGCCGGCTGCCACGCGATCACGGCCTGGCGGTAGACCTGGGCGAGGTGACCGACGTTGCGGCCGGACATGCGGAGCTGGTCTACGATTTTCGCGATGGCGGTGGTGCGGACGGGTGGATGCATGCGCTGTTCCGCTACGAGGACCGCGTGTCGGGCCATGTCGCGGAGTCCAGTTTCGGCGCGCACATTTTCAATACGCTGATGACCTATCGGGACGAACCGCAATCGTATCATGGCGGGCCGCCCGGGTTGTCGACCACGCTGTTCCTGAAGTTGGGCGAGGGCGCGCGGCGGAGCTTTGCGGTGCTGATCTATCCCGCGTCGGCGGCGTTCCATCCAAAATCGTCAACCGTGTTGCTGTTGCGCGACGCCGAGGGCAACCAGATCGCCGAGGTGCATGTCGGCATCGCCTGTTCGGGTTCGATGATGATCTGGCCTGACGCGGTGTTTGGCGGCGAGGCGCTGCAGCGGGCCGGCGCACATGGCTACGTGCTGGTGCGCGATCCGACCTGCCGGCTGTTCGGGTACCACGGACTGATGGATGACCGCGGGGGGTTCTCCTTGGATCACATGTTCGGGTTCTAGAACGGGGTCAGTTTTATTGTGGCTCGGTAACTTTCGTCATGTGCTGGCTTGGGCCGCGAAGAGCAGGCCGTGGTCGTGGAGCGTTTTTGCTACGCGGGTTGGGGTGGTGGCGCGACCCTCACCCTCGTCGCTTCGCGCCTTAACCTCTCCCGCAAGCGGGAGAGGTGTGCGTTGTGTTTAGGGGCGGTTCGCGATGCTCGCCGGAATCTGTGCCCTGCCGCATGCCAGCAAGCAGGGATCACCACAGAGATACGGAGGCACGGAGCAGAAACGCCAAGTGGTCGGCTTGATGTTCTTCTTCGGGTCTAAGTGCCCCGCGGTGATTTGCTATTGCGAATAGTTATCGGAGATACGAATTTCTCCGAGCGAATGGTATACTAGCGGGCGAAGAGATTGACCCACTTGCGGTGTCCGCCGTCGTGCCTGCGCATCTGCGACCTGGCTTTAGTTGCGGCGAAGAAAGTCGTGCATGCCGGCCTGCGCCGGCATGACGGGGAGCTGCACCGGCATGACGGAGGGGGGCCGCACACGACCTGCGGGCGGGAAAACCATCCGCCCGGTCAGCTCTTGAGTTGCGCGAGTGTGCCGGCGATGTCGCCCATGCCCCAATGTTCCACTATCAGCCCATCGCGCAGCTTGAAGATGTCGCAGGATGAGAAGCGCAGGTGCCTGCCGGTGGGCGCGACGCCAAAATATGGACCTCGGTGCGTGCCTTCGTAGACGAAGCTGGCGGCTACCATGTCGTCGGCGGCAACCGTCGCCTCGATTGTGACGGTCAGGTCGGGCAGTCCGGTCAGCCGTGCGGTGAAGAACGCGACGGTGGCTTGTTTCGGTGTCATACCAGGTTGCGGCGGCGGGGCGGCGGCGCTGAACTGGTGCTGTTGGTAGTCCGTGGCGAACAGGGCAGCGAACGCCGTGATGTCGTGGGCGCTGAGCGTGGCGGCGAATTGCTCGGCGGCGCGGCGGGCAGGTGAGGCGGTCTGCGCGATCGCGGGTGCGGCGAGGGCGATGAATATTGCAGCGGTGGTCTTGGGAATGTCGCGGCGTTGCATTTTGGGTGCTCCGGGTTGGCGATTTGGTGAAGGGTGCGTCGGCATTATCATGGCTCGAACATGCGGCCACCTGGATCGTACCTAGCGTTCTGGGGGTGATCCATGCATCGGACGCCCTGCTTCCAAACCCTTGGCCCCGACCCCTCGCCCGAACCCCTCCCCCCAACCTTGGTCCGCTTTGCGGCCCAAGCCCTCAAGGGGAGGGGGAGAAGACGGTTGTGGTTTTGCATTGTTGGCCCGCTGTTGACACTCCGCGCGGCGCGCGGGACGATTGCGTGGAATATAAAGCGCGGCTCGCGTCGCACCTCGTCCGTCAGCGGTCGAGCGAGGTCTAACGATGCGAGTGCTTCCGACGATCGGGACGCGCCGGCGAGATACCGCTGTGATGGAGACCTTAACCCCGGATCCTGATTGCCCTTACGGAGAGCGCACAATGCCGACACCTGTCCGATACGCCGAGGCCATCGAACCACTGGTTCAGTTCATCGAGGAAACGCCCCGAGATGAGATCCTGGATCGCACCTTGGAGAAACTGCGGGCCGGGGTGCCGATCAGGACCATGCTGACGGCGTCAGCGCTGGCGGTGACGCGTTCTTCCGACATTCCGCCGGGGCATCACGGCGGGCCGCTGCATCCGCTGGCAGGCCTGTATGCGATATCGAAGTTGTCCGAGCGCATGGAGGGTGAGGATCGTTTCCTGCCCGTGATGCAGCACGTGGCGCTGGCGAACAAGCATATCCACGACCCGGTGACCGCGCCGTACAATTTGCTGGAGTTCGAGGCACTGGACGCCGGTGGGGTCGAGGCGACCAAGGAGGCCTTCCTCAAGGCGGCCAGTCGCGGTGAGAGCAACAAGGCGGACCATCTGTTTCAATGGCTGTGGCAGAATGTTCCGCCGATGGAAGCATTCGATCTGCTGATGACGGTGGCCATTCCCAAGAATGCCCTGGATGATCATTACTTCCTGTTCCCGGGCTACCTCTGGCGCGGGCTGGAGCTGATCGGGGCGGAGCATCTGCCGCTGCTGATGCGCCCGGCCGTGCGTTACGTGGCGCGCTTCCCCACGCAACGGTCCATTCCGGATGTCGATGCGCTGATCGAGAAGTATCAGCTTTCGGCCCGCGTGATGCGCCAGCGCAGTGGCGAGGATGAGACAGCGGTGATCGGCGAGGTGGGGGAAGCCATCGGCCGGTGTGACGCCTATAGCGAAATCCCCGAACTGCTGGCCAAGGCGCTGGCGGGTGGGCTGTCGTTGGAAGGCGCGGGCGAAGCACTGTCCATCGGGGCGGCCGGGCTGTTCTTGCGTTCGCAGACCGGGAATCCGATGGATGTCCATCTGCACACGAGCGCCAATCTGCGGCGTTTCCTGCTGCGGCTGGATGGGCTGAGCCCGCGGAACAAGCTGCTGGTGCTGCTGCTGTGGCATACCGGGCCGGAGGTGCGGTCCACGCAGTATCGGATGGAGCCGGCGCCGCAGCCGGATATGGCGGCGGTCGAGGCGTTGGCGCACCGGTCGCAGGAGGAGTTGCTTGAGGCAATCACCCAGAGCATCTATCACCAGCCGCCGACCGATTGGTCCACCGTTACCAACCTGGGCAAGATGATCGCGGTGCCGGAAGTCAAGGGGACGGTGAACCTCGCGCAGCAATACGTGAACCTGCGGTATGATGCCGAGGTGCTGATGCAGCGGCTTGGGGAGATCGTCTGCCACGACAGCTTCACCGAGATGCATGCGTTCAAGCATCATCAGGCGATTGTTGAAGAGTTTTATGCCACTCGGGAGCCTTGGAGGTGGATGCATCTGGTTTCGGGGTGCCAGGCGGCGGCGATTTCGTTTGGGAAGAACATGGAGATTTATGAGGGGGCGTTGGAGTTGCTGCATGCTGCTTAAGCGCTGAGGGGCCCTCACCCTCGGCGCTTTGCGCCTTAACCTCTCCCGCAAGGGCGGGAGAGGTTAAGAGGGGGGTTAGGCTTGTGCTGGTAGTGCGGACAGCACTTTGTCTAGCGTGATCGGGTATTCCCGTACGCGGGCGCCGCAGGCGTTGTGGATGGCGTTGGCTAGTGACGCGCCGGCGCCACAGATGCCTAGCTCGCCGATGCCCTTGCTTTTCAGCGGATTGGATTTGGTGTCGAGCTCGGGCAGGAAGATTGCGTCGACCTCGGGCACATCGGCGTGCACCGGTACGTGGTATTCCGCCAGATCGTGGTTCGCGAAGCCACCGAAGCGCGGGTCGAGATCCAGGGCCTCGTGCAACGCCGCGCCGACGCCGAAGATCATGCCGCCGATCGCCTGCGAGCGCGCGGTCTTGGCGTTCAGAATGCGCCCGGCAGTGAAAACGCCCAGCATGCGGCGCAGGCGGATCTCGCCGGTGTCCATGTCGACGCCGACCTCGGCGAAGTGCGCGCCGTAGGATTGTTGCGAGAAGTCCTTGAGCGTCCGGCCGGGCACGATCGAGCCGTTGGCTTCGATGCCGGTGCCGGTGCCGACCAGGCTGGTCAGTGATTTGGATTGACCGTTGGCCTCGATGCGGCCGTTCGTGAAACTGGCGGCGTCGGGGTCCATCCCGGCGGCGCGTGCGAGTTTTTCGCGTAACGATGTGCAGGCGTCGAACAGTGCGGACCCGGAACTGGC
The DNA here is from genome assembly GCA_035696165.1 of Acetobacteraceae bacterium. Classification (GTDB taxonomy): domain Bacteria; phylum Pseudomonadota; class Alphaproteobacteria; order Acetobacterales; family Acetobacteraceae; genus Palsa-883. The sequence goes on from DASRQX010000351.1 coordinate 86,122, forward strand.
CGCGCCGAAGGACCCGCCGGAGCCTGCGGCAAACGGCAGGTCGGTGTCGCCCAGCTCGACGCGGATTTGCGCCGGTGGCAGGCCGAGCATCTCCGCGGCGATCTGGGTGAGGATGGTGTAGGTGCCGGTGCCGATGTCGGTCATCGCCATGCGCACGGTGGCGATCCCGTCGGGTCCCAGGCGCACATTGGCGTTCGAGCGTTGCAGTGGGTTGCCGCGCGTGGCGGCGGCTACACCCATACCGACCAGCCAGCGTCCGTCGCTGACCTGGGCGGGCTTTGGGTTGCGTTTGTCCCAGCCGAAGCGTCGGGCGCCCTCCTGAAGACAGGCGATCAGGTGGCGGCTGGAATATGGCACGTGCCGCTCGGGGTCTTCGGTTGGTTCGTTGCGCACGCGTAGCTCGATCGGGTCGAGGGCGAGTTGTTCGGCGAGTTCGTCCATCGCGCATTCCAATGCCAGCAGGCCGACTGCCTCGCCCGGGGCGCGCATTGATGCCGCGACGGGGATGTCCAACGGGACGAGCTTGTGTCGGGTGAGGCGGTTGGCGCCGGCATAGAGCGTGCGCGTCTGGACCGCGGCTCCCTCGAAGTCCGGTTCGGTCCGCAGGTTGCCGGAGACGACATCATGGCCGATCGCGAGGATGTGGCCGTCCTGGTCGGTGCCCAGGCGGATGCGCTGGATGGTGTCCGAGCGGTGCGTCGTGACGGCGAATACCTGGGGGCGGGTGAGCGCCGTCTTGACCGGGCGCTGGAGTTCCCGCGCGGCGATGGCGGCGAGGATGGCATCGGCCTCCACCGCCAGCTTGGCGCCGAAACCGCCGCCCAGGTACGGGCATATCAGCCGCACGTTCTCGGGTGCGATTTTCAGCGTGCGGGCGACCGCGCTCTGGCCGCGATTCAGCATCTGGTTCGCGGTGTGCAGGGTGAGTTTTTCCCCGTCCCACATGGCCAGCGTGGCATGCGGCTCCATCATGGCGTGGCTCTGCATGGGCGTGGTGTAGGTCACGTCGAGCTTTACGGGCGCCGCGGCGAACGCCGTCGCGAAATCGCCGATGGCGCTGTCGGGTGGCGTGTTGCCGGCCTGGGGCGTCTGCGCCTGGGCCAGGCTGCCACGCAGCGTGTAGTCCCCGGAGGCGCGGTCGTAGGCTACGCGGACGAGGTAGGCGGCGGCTCGGGCCTGCTCGAACGTTTCGGCTACGACGAAGGCGACCGGCTGGCCGTGGTAGGAGATTTCGGGGCTGGTGAGGACCGGGTGGGCCTCCGGGTGGGTGCCGGTGCCCTGCTCGGGCGCGTTGCGATGGGTCAGCACCAGATGCACGCCGGGCGCCTGCTCGGCCGCCCGCGTGTCGATGAAAGTGATGCGGCCCTTGGCGATTGCGGCCTGGACGACGTAGCCGTACGCCGTGGCCGGGCCTTGCGCCATTTCATAGGCGTAGCGGGCGCCGCCGGTGACCTTCAACGGTCCGTCCACTCGATCGAGCGGCTTGCCGACCGGGCCTTGGGCTTCGGTATCGAGCGTGTTCGTCCCGATCGGTGTGTTCATGTCCATTGGGTGCGTTCCTTCAGGCCCGGGTCGCTTGCGCAAGCACGGCGTGCAAGGTGCGGCGTGCCAGCGGGATCTTGAAATCGTTGCCGCCATGGGCGCGTGCGCCGTCCAGCGCGGCGGTCGCGGCGGTGTTGAAGGCGGCGGCGTCGGGGGTTGCGCCGGCCAGGCGTTCCTCGGCGGCCGGTGTGCGCCAGGGCTTGGGTGCCAGGCCGCCGAACGCGAGCCGAGCGGAGCGGATGCGCCCGCCGACCATGTCGATGATCGCGGCGACGGAGACCAGGGCGAAAGCGTAGGAGGCTCGGTCGCGTACCTTGCGGTAGATCTGCACGCCGGGCGGCGGTGGGGGGAGCGTGACCGCCGTGATGATCTCGCCGGGTTGCAGGGCGCTCTCGATCTGCGGCGTCTGGCCGGGCAGGCGATGGAAGTCGGCGATCGGGATGCTGCGGGTGTTGCCGGCGGGGTCGGTCGTTTCGACCGTGGCGTCGAGCGCTCGCATGGCGACGGCCATGTCGGATGGGTTGGTGGCGATGCACTGCTCGCTGGCGCCTAGGATGGCGTGCATACGGTTGAAGCCGCCCAGCGCCGCGCAGCCGGAGCCGGGGCTGCGCTTGTTGCACGGCATCGTTATGTCGTAGAAATAACTACAGCGGGTGCGTTGCAGGAGGTTGCCGCCGGTGGTGGCCTTGTTGCGCAACTGCGGGCTGGCGCCGGCCAGCAGGGCCCGGCTCAACACGCCGTAATGCTGGCGCACTCGGTTGTCGGCCGCGAGGTCGCTGTTGCGCACCATCGCGCCAATGCGCAGGCCGCCGTCTCGGGTGTTCTCGATGTTGTCGAGGCCGAGCCGGTTGATGTCGATCAGTTGGCTTGGTGTTTCCACCTGCAGCTTCATCAGGTCGAGCAGGTTCGTTCCGCCTGCGATGATTTTGGCGCCGGGTCGGGCGGCGTCGCCGGCGGCTTGGGTGAGCGAACCGGGGCGGTGGAATGTGAAGGGTCTCATGACGGCATCTCCGCCGCCTGCTTGATGGCGGCCAGGATGTTCGGATAGGCGGCGCAGCGGCAGATGTTGCCGCTCATGCGTTCGCGGATTTCGGCGTCGGTCAGGTCGGGTTGGGCTTCGGCCAGGTCGGCGGTGACGTAGCTTGGCATGCCCGCGCGGCTTTCGCTGAGCATGCCGGTGGCGGAACAGATTTGTCCGGATGTGCAATAACCGCACTGGAAGCCGTCGTGTTCGACAAAGGCGGCCTGTAGCGGATGCAGCGTTTTGCCGTCGGCGAGGCCCTCGATCGTGGTGATGGCCTGGCCGTCATGCATCACCGCGAGCGTGAGGCAGGAATTGATGCGGCGGCCGTCCAGCAGGACCGTGCAGGCACCGCATTGGCCGTGATCGCAGCCCTTCTTTGCGCCGGTCAGGATCAGGTGTTCGCGCAGTGCGTCGAGCAGGGTGGTGCGGGGGTCGAGGTTCAGGGCGTGCGTCTGGCCGTTGACCTGCAGGGTGACCGGTATGGGGGTTGGCGGCGGGTTGGCGTCGGCGGCCGCCAGCGCGGGGCGGGGGACGGCGCTGAAGAGCAGCGCGGCCGCGGCGGTGCCGGTTTCCAGCACCGCGCGACGCGTTACCGGAACGCGTATGATCTCGTCCTGGTCCATGATTGCTCCTTGGTACCTTTTCATCCGCCGCGGTGTCTGGCGCGGACGTGCCTGGCCACCCGGAAGTGTGTGCGACCCATGTCCGGGTTCTCGGCCGCTCACTGAGGTGTGCCTGTCCTATCCCCAGGTGTCGTCCGGCAGGTTGACCACGATCGGCGTTGCGGTGCTGCGCACCACCACCCACTCGAAGACCTCGGTCTCCGAGGGATTGATCTCCATGTGCGGCAGGTAGGCGGGCACATGGATGAAATCACCGGCCCTTGCACGTGCGGCAAATTCGCCGTGGGCGCCCCAGCGCACCTCGCAGACGCCTGACAGGACGTAGGCGATCGTCTGCTGGGCGCCATGATGGTGAATGCCGGTCCGGGCGCCCGGCAAGACAGTGAACAGGCCGCCCCACATCGTCGTTTCGATGCCTTGCTGGGGCGTGATCGCGGCCTGACGGTCGGAGCCGGGCGTCTGTGCCGTTCCGCGGTCGAAGTCGGCCGGGCTGACGATGCGGATCGGCGGGTAGACGGTCACCGCGTGCGGCGACGCCTGCGGCCGATCCGGGCGGGCTACCCGCCGCGACCGCGCGGCGGGTTCCGTTTCGCGGGGATCAGGCGCTGACATGGCGTGGCCTGGCCGGGCCCGTGCCCGCGCTGTTGCGTTCAATCGCGTCCGCGATTGCCACCATGTCCGCCGAGGTCAGCGACAGGGTTGCGGCGTCCAGCCAGCCATCGACCTGGCGCGGGCTTCGTGCGCCGACGATGGCCGCGGTCACGCCGGGCCAGGCCAAAGTCCAGGCCACCGCCACGGCGGCAACGCTGGTGCGATGCCATGCCGCGACATCACGCATGGTGTCGGCGACCGCAAGGTTGCGCGTTAGCGCCTGGCCGGTGAACTCGGCATTGCGTGAACGCCAATCGTTGGCCGGCAGGGACGCGGCGCGTGCGACGCTGAACGATCCGCTCAGCAGGCCGGACTGCATCGGGCTGTAGACGATCACGCCCGTGCCGTGGGCGAGGCACCAGGGCAGCTCGGATGCCGCGACACCCCGCCTGATGGCGGAAAACGGCGGTTGCAGCGTATCGACGTGGCCGATTGCCTCGGCCACCGCCAACTGCCCGGTCGAGTGGTTGGACAGGCCAACCGCCGCGACCTTGCCCTGCTGTTTCAGGTCGAGCAGCGTCTGCCAATAGGCGTCGATCGGCGTGCCGTCCTCGGCCGGCCAATGCATCTGGTAGAGATCGATGCGCTCGACCTTGAGGCGGCGCAGCGAGGCCTCGATCTCGCGACGCAGGCTGGCCGGGTCGCCTACCTGCCTCGGCAGCGCGGCGCGATCCGCCAGGTCGGGGATCAGGCCACATTTGGTGAAGACGTAGGGGCGCTCGCTGCGTGGGATTGCCGAGAGGGCTTCGGCGACCACTTCCTCGGAGTGTCCCAGGCCGTAGATCGCGGCGGTGTCGATCCAGTTGATGCCGCGCGCCACGGCGTGGCGGATCGCGGCGATGGAATCACGGTCGTCCTGGCTGCCCCATCCGACGGCCCAGTCGCCGCCGATCGCCCATGCGCCAAAGCCGACGCGCGTGACCCGCATGTCGGTTCGGCCGAGCTGGCGGAGCGGGCCAAGTTGCGCTGGGGCTCGCTGCTGCGGGGAAAGTTGCCCTGGGGAAAGTTGCCGAGCGGGCAGGGTGTCTATGTGTGACATTGTGCATCTCTGACTTGTGGCTTCCGATGGCTGCAAAAATGGGCGGTGGGGCCATCTCGACAAACGGTACATTCTGCTGGGACTCAGCAGAAAATCTGCTGAATGGGACGGGGTCGATGGATCTGCGGCAGCTTGAGCATTTCGTTACGGTCGCGACGGAGCAGAACTTCACTCGCGCGGCGGGGCACCTGCATCTCGTTCAGTCGGGGTTGTCCGCATCGATCCGCGCGCTGGAGGAGGAGCTTGGGGCGGCGCTGTTCATCCGAACGACGCGGCGAGTGGACCTGACCTCGACCGGGCGGGCTTTCCTGGTCGAGGCGCGGCGTGTGCTGGCCGCGGCGGCCGGGGCGCGCCAGGTGGTTGAGCAGATGCAAGGACTGCAACGCGGGACCCTGTCGATCGGCGTCATTCAGGCGCTGGCGCCCCTGGTTGATATCGCGGATCTGCTGAGCCGCTTTCGCGTCACCTGTCCCAATGTCGAGATCCGGCTGGTTTCGGGCGGATCGGTATCGCTGATCGAGGGGGTTCGGACCGGTGAGCTTGACCTTGCGTTCATCAACTCCGTGGGGCCGATCCCGCACGGGGTGGCGGCCTGGATGCTGGCCTGTGAGCCGCTGGTTGCGGTTTGTGCGCCAGACCATTGGCTGGCCGGTCGGCACGTTGTCGCCGATCAGGATGGTGTCGCCGGTCCGCGTGGTGTGGCACTGGGCGACCTGGTTGATGAGACATTTGTCGACGTGCACCCGGATTGGGGAACCCGCCAGTTGGTCGACCGCAGCTTCACCGAACAGCGGCTGGCGCGCCGCATCGGCTTCGAGGTCAATGATTTGTCAACTCAGTTGGACCTTGTCGCGCATGGGCTGGGGATTGCGCTGGTACCAAATGCTATCGTCGCCCATTGGGCGGGCGGGCAGCAGGGGAAAGGCGTTGTCAGCGTTGCGGCACTGGCCGAGCCGGAAATCTGCTGGGAGCTTGCGGTGGTGTTCGCGCACGACGAGAAGCGGCAGCCTAACAGCGCGGCTACGCGGATGTTTCTCGAGCTTGTCCGATCGTGCGTCGATGTGCTGGATGATGTCGATATGGGTGTGGGCGCGGGCGGCTGACGCGTGGCGGCGAGTGCGGGGGTCTAGGTGTCATATACTCCTTACTCGACTCGACGGAAGACACAGAGACACAGAGCGGAAAGAGCAAGTGTTCAGCTTCATAACCCCTCCGCAAATTCCTGACCGCCTCGGGCCGGTCCAAACTGGCGTGGTGTTTCGCCAGGTCGGAGGCCTGTGCGCGGGCCATCCGTGAAAGGTGGATCACGCCGGACGGGCGCGGCGGCTAATCTCGATCTCTTTCGCGACGTCATCCAGTTCGGCCAAGACCTCTGCCAGCGGCACGGTCTGCCCAGCCGCCAGGTCCCGATCGCTCTGCTCCATAATGGCCAGCAGTTGGGACTCACCTGGCGCGGCAGGCGCGTCGTCACCAGTTCGGTGATCGCGCGCATGGTCCATCGGGCTTCTCCTGATTCTGGGTTAACAGGTAGTGGGGGTGGGTCACCTTGTAAGAGTCCCAGCGCCGCGGAACGCGGCATCGCGAAGGAAGAATTTTTGCGCAGATGAAGGAAGCAGATGCACGCAAAACACGCCGATGGCGACAGACTGAACGATCTGTCAGGGCCTACAATCGACGGCGCGTTTACCGTGCTCAAAACGCTTGGGACGGGGTTTTTTGAAAAGTCCGTGAGAAAGCGTTGGCGTATGAAGCGCGTGGCTCGGATCTGTCGGTGGTGCAGCAATCCGCGGCAGGGTGCTCTATAAAGACGGTTTGGTCGGTGAATACTTCGTGGACCTGCTGGTCGACGAGTTGCTTCTGGTCGAGAGGAAGACCTCCAGGCACCGAACGACGCGCACCGAGTGCAATGTCACAATGATCTCAAAGCAATCAACCTGCGGCCTTGCCTGCTGCTCAATTTCGGCAGGTCACGTCTGGAGATCAAACGCGTGGTCCATGGCCCGCGAACCGCGCCGTAGCATCTGCGTGCTTTGCGTGCATCTGCTGTTTATCTGCGCGAAATTCTTTCTTGGCCGGTAGCGCAACAAGGTTGGCAGTGGGGGCCGAGACCGTACGCGGTCGCAGCCTGCCGGGGCTTCGTCCGGAGGACGCCCAATCGGCTAGGATCGCTGGCGGGCCACACCCGATGATGATGAGAACCACTTCTACGCTATAGGCCTATAAAGTGGGATGTCGGAGCCCAAACTGGGATGGGCCTTCGCAAGACCTACCGCTAATCGACGCAACTTTGGCAAGCCTTAGCGCACGGAGAGCGATACGATGCCGCCATCCCACGCCTTGACGGCCATCCTGACCTGCAGCGACTTGGACGCCTCGGAAGCGTTCTACAATCGCCTGGGCTTCACCCGGTGCGATACCGAACACAAATACGACACATATCGCATCCTTTCCGACGGCAAGGGCGGTAACCTGCACCTCACTGACGCCGTTGAAGGGTGGCTCATTCCGGGCCAAAATCCTTTTGGCCTTTATCTCTATACGGAGGATGTCGACGCCCTCGCCAGTGAATTCGCCGCTGAGTTGATCGATAAGAATGGACCCGAGGACAAGCCTTGGGGCATGTACGAATTCTCGCTGTCTGACCGCGATGAGACCCTCGTGCGGGTGGGCTGGCCGTCTCGGCTTCGTTCGCTGGCCTTGCAGGCTAGCGCTTAAGGCGTAAATCAGGCGCGCCTGCGACGACGATCGGATAGAACAGCGTGCTGTGGCGCACAAATGCGTTGGCGGATGGGGCGGGGATCGAACCCACGATAGAGGTTGATGACACGTAACGGTTTAGCAAACCGAGACCTGCGCTGGCCGGCACAAAGGCGACTGTCCGTGAGCTTGCCTGGTGTCCCTATCCCCTGCTCGGACACACTCTTAGGCTGCACCTGGGACGACTGCCTGGAAGGAGATCATGCATGGATCGCGATTCCGTCGGCTGGAAGGGTTATTGGATTGCTGCTCCGACGCCGTTCACTGCGATGGGGGCGCTCGACGAGAACGCATTGCGCGAGATACTGCGCCTGTATCACGACCAAGGCGTGCATGGCGTGCTGGTCAATGGCACGACCGGCGAATGGTTCTCGCAGACCGACGCTGAACGTCGGCGCGTCGCGGAAATCGCGGTTGAGGAGCTTGCCGGCAAGATCCCGGTCGTGATCGGTTGCACCACGTTCACGCCGTCGCAAACGATCGCGCTGGGACTTCATGCGCGCGACATCGGTGCCGATGGGATCCTGTCCACGCCACCGCCCTATGCCGCACCGACGCCTCGCGAAATCGTTGCATTTTTCGCGGCGATCTCCGACGGCGTGGATCTGCCGATCATGGTCTATAATTGGGCGCGCGGTGCTTCCGTTGAGATCACCTGGCAGGTTGCGGTCGAGCTGGCGAAGATCCGCCACGTGGTTGCGATCAAGGACAGCACGGTGAACCGGGTTCAGGCGCTCACGACGCTGGAGAAGGTCGGCGACCGGCTTCGCGTGTTTGGTGGCTTCATAGATCGTTTGGGGCTGGCGGTACTGCGTGGCCTCGGCGGCGATGGCAACGTCGATGGGGGTGGCCTCGGCGCGAAGTTCGCGGTGGCCTTCTATGAGGGGTTTTGGCGGGGTGCTTTTGGGGCCGCCGAGCACCCGGCTGACCGCTATGTTGCGTTGATGACGGGGCTGATCCGGCCTGACTGGAGCGGCGTGTTCGGCTCACCTCAGGCGCAGATCAAGGCTTGCATGAATATGCTGGGACAGTCGGGCGGACATGTGCGTCCGCCACTGCTGCCGATCGACGACCCGCGGGATGTGGAAGCGTTGCGGCGGGTTCTGGATGAAGCGGGGTTGTTTGCTGACGCGGTACGGTCGGCGGCGTGATCATGCCGCATGGCTTTGTGCGCTTCCGCGAGTCTCGATAACGCCGGACCGCACCACAGGATCCAATGGTGGTTTGGCGAAGGGGTGGGATGCGAGTGCGGTCGGGGGGCCTTTGGTGTGCTTCGCGGTGGCGTGTGGCCCGACCCCTCCCCCCAGCCTTGGTCCGCTTTGCGGCCCAACCCCTCAAGGGGAGGGGGAGTGCAAGGAGGAAGTCAGGCGGAGCGGCGGCCGGTTAGGTCGTCGCCGGCGTTGCGCGGCATGCCGAGCGCGATCGGCGCGGCCATCGTGGTCAGCAGTCCTACCACCACGAAGGCGAGCGAGAAGTCCGCGGGGGTCGGTGCCGTGTGGCGCGAGACCAGCATCGACACATGCAGCGACAAGGCGCCTACCGAAATGCCGACCGTGGTCGCGAGCTGCTGCACCGCGGTGTACAGGCTCGTCGCGGCGCTCATGCGCGGGCGGGGCACGTCGCCGTAGGCCAGCGTGTTGTAGGCGGTGAACTGCAAGGAGCGGAAGAAGCCGCCGGTCAGCAGGATCAGGTAGATCGCCGCGGCGGGCCAGGTGGGGCGGAACAGCGCGCACATGGCGATCATGACGCCTGAGATGATGCCGTTCCACAGCAGGGTGTCGCGGAAGCCGAACTGGCGCAGCGCGTGCTGGGCGGCGGGCTTCATCACGAGCGCCCCGGCTGAGCTGGCGAAAGTGATCAGGCCGCTCTGGGCGGCGGAGTCGCCGAAGCCCACCTGCAGCATCATGGGCAGCAGGAACGGGATGGCGCCGATGCCGGCGCGGAACAGGATCATCGCCGAGATGGCGACGCCGAAGCAGGGGAGCCGCAGCAGGGACAGGTCCAGTAGCGGTGCCGGATGGCGGCGGGCGTGCAGCCAGTAGGTGAACGCGCTGGCGAGGCCGATTGCCACCATTGTCTCGGTGGCGTGCGACGACACGACGCCTCGGCCGGCGGTTTCGAGCCCGAACATCAGGCCGGATAGCGCGAGGCCGGAGAGCACCAGGCCGATGGCGTCGAATTTTCCGCGCGGCGGTTCTCGGACGTCTTCCACGAACAGCGAGACCAGGGTGATGCCGAGCAGGCAGATCGGGACGTTGATGTAGAAGATCCAGCGCCAGGAGGCGTAGGTGACGATGAAGCCGCCGACGGGCGGGCCGACGACGGGGCCGAGCAGCGCCGGCATGGTCAGCCAGGCCATTGCGGCGACGAGTTCGTGCTTCGGCACGGTGCGCAACAGGACCAGCCGGCCGACCGGCACCATCATCGCGCCGCCGATGCCTTGGAGGATGCGGGCGAGCACCAGGACGCCGAGCGAGTTGGCCTGGCCGCAGGCGACCGAGCCCAGGGTGAACACGATGATGGCGGCGCGGAACACGGTGCGGGTGCCGAAGCGGTCGGCCATCCAGCCGCTGGCCGGGATGAACACCGCCAGGCTGAGCAGGTAGGAGGTCAGTGCCACGTTCATGTGCACCGGATCGGCGCCGAACGCTCGGGCCATGGTGGGCAGCGCCGTGGCGATCACCGTGGAGTCGAGGTTCTGCATGAACAGTGCGCAGGCGACGATCATCGCGGTCAGCCGCGTATGGCCACTGGTGCCGCGGCTGATGCGGATGGGCTTTGCGGTGATGACGTCCGTGCCGCGCTTGGCGGCGTTGGGTTGGTCTCCGGCGGCCGACACGTGGTGTGGCTACGGTATCAGCACCGTGCTGCCGGTGGTCTTGCGGGATTCCAGCGCGATATGCGCGGCGGCGGCGTCGCTGAGCTTGAAGGTCTGGTTGACCTGGATCTTCACCGCGCCCTTCAGCACGACGTCGAACAGGTCGGCGGCAGTTGCCTCGAGATCGGCGCGCTTGGCGGCGTAAGTGGCCAGGGTGGGGCGGGTCAGGAACAGGCTGCCTTTGGCTGCCAGAACGCCGATATCGACCGGCGGCACCGGGCCGGACGCGCTGCCGAAGCACGCCATCAACCCAAGCGGGGCGAGGCAGTCGAGGCTGGCCGCGAAAGTATCCTTGCCGACGCTGTCGTAGACCACCGGGACCATGGCGCCTGCCGTGACGTGCTTGACCTTGGCGACCAGGGGTTCGTGGCCGATGACGGTGTGGGCGGCGCCGTGTGCGTGGGCGATCTCGGCCTTCGCCGCGGTGGAGACGACGCCGATGACGGTGGCGCCGAGATATTTCGCCCACTGGCACATGATCAGGCCGACGCCGCCGGCGGCGGCGTGCACCACGATCGTGTCGCCCTGCTTCACCTTGTAGGTGCGGCGCAGCAGATATTGCGCGGTCATGCCTTGCAGCATCATCGCCGCGGCGGTCTCGAAGCTGATCGCGTCGGGCAGCTTGACCAGGCGGTCGGCGGAGATCACCCGTTGCGTTGCGTAGCCGCCGATGGCGCCGGCGTAGGCGACGCGGTCGCCGACGGCGAGGTTGGTTACCGCGGGGCCAAGGGCCGCCACCGTGCCGGCGCCTTCCTGGCCGATGATCAGCGGCATGGTCGGCGCCTTGTACATGCCGGTGCGGAAATAGACATCGATGTAGTTCAGTCCGACGGCTGCCTGTTTTAGCAGGACCTCGCCGGGGCCGGGTTCTGGGGTTGGGACATCCTCCCATTTCATCACCTCGGGGCCGCCGGGCGCGTGGATTCGGATGGCCTTGGTCATGTCGATCTCCGTTATGCCGCCGTATCAGGCGGCCGCCGAGGTGAAGAGAGGTGTGGCGCGCGCTTCCAGTGCCAGCAGCGCGCGCTTGGTCGGCAGGCCCTGACCGCCCGAGTAGCCGCCGATGCCGTTGGTTGCGAGCACGCGGTGGCAGGGGATGATGATCGGGATCGGGTTGGTCGCGTTGGCCTGGCCGACCGAGCGCGGGCTGCCGCCGATTGTTCGCGCGAGATCGGCGTAGTTGCGGGTGGCGCCGTAAGGGATGTCCAACAAGGCGAACCAGATACGGCGTCGATATGGCGTGCCGGCTGGGTTCAGCGGCAGATCGAAGCGTGTGAGGCTGCCGTCGAAGTAGGCGAACAGTTGGTTGCGCGCGCGGGTCAGCAGATCGGTAACTGTTTGGTCGCGGCCCCAGCCCCAATCCAGGGAGATGATGGCGTCGGCTTCCTCCGCGATGGTCAGATCGCCGAGGGATGTGTGCAGCGACAGTTGGGGCAAGTCTGTTGGCCTCCTGAGCCCGGCGCGAATGCCAGCCCCGGGCAGGTTCGTTGTCAAGGGAGGGCGCCGGGGAGGCGGGTGGTGCTGCTGGAGGGGATTGAACTCTCGACCTCCCCCTTACCAAGGGGGTGCTCTACCACTGAGCTACAGCAGCGCCGGATCAGTGACGCGGGGGCGGCGGGTATACCGCTCGCGGTGCGCGGCACGCAAGCAGCCGGGTTGGCGGGTGGCGGCTTGACTTGGGGTGGGGCGGGCCATTTCTGTGTGGCCATGGACAAAGAGACAGAGGGTAAGCCGAGTGCCCGGCCGGCGGTGACCGCACGGGCGGCGGCGGAACAGGCGGCGCGGCGCGCGCGTGAGGCGGCGGCTTTGCGTGCCAATTTGCGCCGGCGCAAGGAGCAGGCGCGGGCGCGGGAGCTGCGCGCGGACGATGAGGTGCCGCGGTAGGTGTCGCGCACTTCGGGGAAATCTGCGCTAGGGTTTCCGCGAGGAGAGAACGTCATGGCGCGGATGCTGACGATTGCTGGGGTCAGCCTGGAGATCGAGGAGCGGGGTGAAGGCCCGGCGCTGTTGTTTCTGCATGCCGGCGAGGGGTTGACGCCGGAGCGGCCGTGGCTCGATCTGCTGGCGGCGAAGTTCCGCGTCATTGCGCCTGCACACCCGGGGTTTGGGCGCTCGGCGCTGCCCGATTGGGTCGGGTCGGTGGATGATCTGGCGTATCTTTATCTCGATCTGGCGGCGGCGCTGGACCTGCGCGACGCGGTGCTGGTTGGCGCTTGCTTTGGCGGTTGGATCGCTACCGAAATGGTGGTGCGCGACACGCGGCGGTTTGCGCGGCTGGTGCTGGTCGATCCTGTCGGCATCAAGGTGGGCGGTGTCACCGAGCGCGACATTGCCGACATACACGCGGTCGGCCGGACGGCGTTCATGCAGCTTGCGTGGGCGGACCCGACACGCGGCGAGATCGATATGACGAAGCTGCCGGAGACCGAGCTGGCGGCGATCGCGCGGGGCCGGGAGTCGCTGCTGGTGTTTGGCTGGAAGCCTTACATGCACAATCCCCGGCTGAAGCACTGGCTGCATCGGATCGATCTGCCGACGCTGCTGGTGTGGGGCGAGCGGGACGGGATCGTTACGCCGGCCTACGGCGAGCGATGGCGGGAACTTGTTCCGGGGGCGAGGATGGAGGTCATTCCGGATGCGGGGCACTATCCGCACTGGGAGCAGCCGGAGGAATTCGTTCGCCGCTTGGCGGCGTTCGCCGGGGTGTGATGGGCAAAGTGTTATACCGGTGGCAGACAGTCCCCGCTGTCCACTCGTCATGGCTGGCGGTCTACGACTTGGCTTCGTGCGGCAGGAGAAGTCGTGGCTGGCCGGCCTTCGCCGGCCATGACGGGGGTGTGGGCGGCGTACGTCAATACTTTCGCCCGGTGATATCGCTGTATTCGTTCTCGTAACGGGAGGAAACCGCGAATGCGCGTCTGGTACTTTTCTGAGATGGCCTATCACCCCGCGTGGGCGGAGGGGCTCAAGCGCGGGTCTCTGCGGGTGGTGTTTCCGAATGGGAATCTCGATCCGGTCGAGGCACATGGGCTGCTGAACCGCTACCTCGACGAATTTGCGCTGTGCGATGAGGTCGGGCTCGATATTATGGTGAACGAGCACCACAGCACGGCGACGTGCATGACCGTTTCGGTACCGATGGCGCTGGCGGTAATTGCACGCGAAACGAAACGATCGCGGCTGCTGACGCTGGGCAATCCGATCGCCAACCGACCCGATCCGGTGCGGGTGGCGGAGGAAATGGCCTGGCTGGACGTGCTATCTGGCGGCCGGCTGGAGATGGGGCTGGTGAAAGGTGCGCCGTACGAGATCGCGCCGGCGAATTCCAATCCCGCGCGGCTGATGCGGCGCTACTGGGAGGCGCACGACCTGATCCTGAAAGCGCTGTCCACCACTGATGGGCCGTTCAACTGGGAGGGCGAGTACTTCCACTACCGGAACGTCAACATCTGGCCGCGGCCGATCCAGCAGCCGACGCCGCCGGTCTGGATGACCGGGATGAGCGTCGATACCGGCAGGCTCGCGGCCGAGCGCGGACATGTGGTGGGCACGTTGCTGTCCGGCGGTTTGGCCAAGCCGATGTACGACGCCTATCGGACGCGGGCGCGCGAGTTGGGGTGGGAAGCCGGGCCGGATCGGCTGGCGTTCGCCGCCTGCGTGGGTGTTGGCGCGACGCGGGAGGATGGACTGCGCCGGGCGCACCTGATCGCCGACTATGTGCGGACCTCGCCGGTGGTGGCGGAGCCGTTCACCAATCCGCCGGGCTACAACTCGATCGGTGCGAATGTGGCGATGTTGAAGGCGGGGCCTCGGGCGCATCGGCTGGTGACCGACCGGCAGGGCAACCCGATCGATCACCGCACGGCGTCCGTACAGCAGTTCATGGAGACTGACACGGTGTTTGCCGGGACGCCTGACGACGTGGTGGAACAGATCATCGACTTCAACGTGCGAATGGGCGGGGTCGGGCATCTGCTGGCGTTTGGGCAGGGCGGATTTCTGGACCATGCGGACACCAAGGAGAATATTCGGCTGCTTGGCCAGGAGGTCGCACCTCGGCTGCGTGCGTTGCATCCAGAAGCGGTACGGCCGCGGGTGGCGGCGGCGGAATAATGCGTACGGCGGGCTGGCAATCAGGGTGTGACCTTTGGATCTCGCTTTGCGAGGTCCCGGGGGGGCGTCAGTTCGCCTGGTCATAGTGAGGGTTAGTAACTATCATTGGTTCTCATTTTGTGCTATAGTGGGCGGTCAGATTTACCCAATGGAGATCGCGCCTGTGTCAGAAAGCTTGCCCACTGGCGCACCGGCCAAGCCACCCTACACCATCCCGCCGCAGGACTTGCGTGACATGGCGCTGACGCTGCCCCGCCCGCCGGCCGATGCACCAGCGACCGCCTGGCAGGAGGTGGTGCAGGGCGGCCTCGACAGGCTTGGGGTGCTCGACCCGCGCGATGCGCTGCAGACGATGCTGGCGGTGACGGTGATCGCCACCCATGCCGGCGCCGTCGACGCCTGCCGCCTCGCGTTCGC
>DASRQX010000352.1:0-21231 GCA_035696165.1 Acetobacteraceae bacterium
GACGTCCTATCGCCGGTTGCATCGGCGGGCTGCTCTGGAACACGGAGACGCGACTCGGTCGGTGTCACAGGCGCGTTTAGAGTCGAACCACGCCGTGGCCTGTCAAGCGTTTATTTGCTCAGCCGACCTGACCAGTTACAAATCGCTTACGGGAATGCTCTCCGAGGTGCCGCCTCGAAGCCAACGTCCTCGACGAATAATAAGCCCGATCGAGGTGCATTCGTAATCGGACAGCTGGAGCCGAAGGTGCGGTTCGTCTCCGAATGGAGGAAGATCAGTGACTCTGTCGAGACGTCCCGACCCGCGGCTCCAATTTACCGGCACGACATGATGCCCGGCGCAAGTAAGTCTGTCTATAAGCGCATCGATGTCGCGCCGAGGATAGATCGATAAATGACAGCTTTCATATGTCGCTTCGTTCGAACTGAGATTAAATTCCGTTGTATGCACGGCTATCCCACCAGGCTTACGAGTTCTTATCGATAGTTCAACAAAACGCATGCCATGCTCCAGCGAACCAAGATGTTCGAAACAGCATGCAGACCAGCAGAAGTCGAAACTGTTGAAAAGAACCTCCGGAATTTCGTTCATATCCACCGTGCGCAAGGAAACGTATGTGGCAAATTTCTCATCTTCACATATCTTCCTTCCGTTCAATGCATTTAAACTTATTGCGTGCTGGTTTGAGTCGGTCCAGCCTCCGAGTTGTGCCTCTTCGATGGCCTGGTCACTCGCGACAATATCGCAACCCATCGAGGCAAACACTGCTGGCAACGGCTCGACACCAGCTCCGAAACAGAGGCCGCGCATTCCCGGCTTGAGTGCACCGCTCTTGAATAATGATTGGCACATGAAGAAGAACTCCCATTGCTTGCGATGAAATCTTGATGCCTCCCGGATCAAAAAACACCAGTATCGAAACTCATTGGAAGAAAAGACCTCCTCTTGGCAGAGCTTCGAACCAAGATGCACCACGCTGAGTGGCCTTGGATCATCGCCAAAGCTGCCTTTGAAATCCTGATAGGAGAATCTGGTCACGCCAGATGAAATGTTGCTTCCAGCGCCGCATTCGTCAATTGACGCAACAATGTCGGGAGCTCGGAACTTTCGGCTGCCATCTGGCGGATTTCCGCGCCTCCCTCCAACAGACGCGTCTCGTTGTGTTCGATTGTGGCCAACCTCCCGTCCAGTGAGTCGATTTTGCTCTGGATGGAATAGATGGCTCTGATGGTACGGCGGATTTTACCCAGCATCTGGTCCTCCTAAGGAACTAAGGAGAGGCGAAAGCCCTTGGCAGGCGACTGACTTGACTCTTCAATGCCGTGGTTGCTTGCCGTGACGAGCTTCCACCCCCAACTTTTCTTTATGTCACCGATGCCGTCGACGCGACCATCGGATTGTCGAAGGCCGAAGGCGCCGACGGGCAGACCGTCAACGTCGGATCCGATCAGGAGATCTCCATTCAGCGCCTCGCTGGGCTGATGATGGAGGTGTGTGGTTTCACCGGCGAGATCACTCGCCATTCCTCGCCGCGTGGCTCCGTGCACCGTCGCGTGCCACGTATCGGCAAGCTCCAGTCCCTCACCGGTTTTGCGCCGAAGCTCGGATTACGAGACGGCCTCAAACTTACCGCGGATTACTACCTGGCCGACGGACGGGACGACCAAGCCGCCGACTGACCCGCCCCCGCCGTCCATCCGGTTCCGCCACCAGCGCCGGAAACCGCCGCCACGGCAGGCGCCAAGCCAATTCAGGCGGTTGTCCTGGCACAGTAGCGCGCAGCATGCTGAGTACCAGAAGCAACTCTGGCAGGCGCGACCTTGCCGCCAGAGAGCGAATCGCCGTACTAGCGGCGACCCAGGCTACGAATCGAAGACACAAGATGCGGATCAAGGCGCTTGTTGCGACGCGCTCCGGCTACACCGCGACCTGCGTCGTTGCAGCCATCATCACGACGCTGGTGTTTACGTTTCGGCGCGGCCAGGACGTCAACTGGGATCAGCTCAACTACCACCTCAGCATCCCGTTTCTGCTGTTGCACGGAACTTTCTGGGACAGCATCGCGCCGGCCGGCATCCAGAGCTATCTGAATCCGCTCGTTCTGATACCGCAGTATATTGTCATCCGCGCGCTGCCGCCTTTGCTGGCCGCGGCCACGATCGCCTTGGCACAAGCCATGGCATTCGTCGTTGCCGCGCGGATCTGTCTGCGCATCGCCGGCCCCGACCCTGGCGAAGGTGGCTACGGCACAGCGTTTCTCGGCTTTGTGCTCTGCCTCGCCAGTCCGATGGCACTCTCGGAGGCGGGCACCACGATCGTCGACCTGATCACTTCGGTGCCAGTACTGCTCGCCTACCTTCTGCTGCTGACACGCGATGATCCAGCCGCACCACGCCATGCATGCCTGGCCGCCGGCCTGCTGCTCGGTCTGGCGGCCGGCCTCAAGGTGACGAACATGGTGTTTGGAATCGGTGCACCGGCATTCTTCCTGGCTGGTCCCGCGCCGCCGCACCGGCGTGCTACCGGCGTAACACAACTCGTGCTTGGCGGTGTGGTCGGATTTCTGGGAATTGCGGGGTGGTGGCACCTCACGCTGTGGCGCCGCTTCGACAACCCGATATTCCCATATTTCAACGATATTTTCCGCTCGCGGGATTTTCCGCCGATGGAGTTGCGTGACCGCAACTTCGTGACGCACTCCCCGTGGGCCATGCTGAGCTACCCGTATTACTGGCTGGTCGGCGGCAGCACGACCCCAATTCGGTTGTCGCCCGCCAGCGAGACAGATCCCAAGGATGCACGCTTCGCCCTCGCATTTGCCGGCGCGGTCGCGGCGCTCGCCATCGCCGTGTTTCGCCGATCACGGCGTTTCGCACCGCTTGCCCGTCCGGAGACCGGCCTGCTGCTTGCCTGCGCGATCGACTACCCAGTGTGGCTCTACACGTTCGGCATCCACCGCTACATGGTCCCGCTGGAAATCCTGTGCGGTGCGGTGGTGTTGACGCTGGCGGGCTGGATCGCCACGGGGCTTTGGCGCGAGCGGCTGCTGCTGGTCCTCGTCGTACTGACCCTGGCGCGCGTGCATGTGGGGACTTGGCAGCGCCTGCCGTGGCAGGATCAATGGCGCACGATCGCCGGCAGCCCGCTGGCCTTGCCTGGCAAGCCGCTGGTGTTCCTCACCTTCGTACCAAGCGCTTTCCTGGCCCTCAGTCTGCCCGCCGAAGCGCGCTACGTCGATCTTCGTTGCGAGGGAATCAATTTGTGCGGTCCCGAGACGACTTTGACCCGCCAGCTCCGGGACGACCTGCTTGCCGACCCACCGTTTTCACTCTACGCCGTGATCCAGGACGGCCGTCCCCCGCGGATATCAGGCCTCACGGCCTACGGAATGCGCCTCGGCACGCAGTGTCAGCGACTCGCGGTGGCGGCGAAAGTGTACCTGATCTGCGATGTTTGGCGGTAGTAGCCCCGGCGCCGCCCGGGGCATCGCACAAGAGTACCCGCAATCGATTTACGCAGACCCGGTCACGGTGACCGACGTACACCGCACCGACCTCATCTATGACCGGCACACATGATCGTGGTCGATAACGCCGAGCAACCGGGATGCCCGATCAAAGCCGCCCGCAACAATGCCTCGGATGGCGCGTCGTTCAGCACGACGGTCATCGCTCCGGGCGTATCCAATTGCGCCAGCGCCGCCTGTCGTTCGCCGTCGCAGCGTGCAGTCAACGCCGCGATATCCGCCGCGGTCATGCGCGAATTATGCACCGAGGTCGTCGGTCGGACGAAGCGTGAAACCACCACCCGCAGGTCGGAGAATTGGGCGAGGGAAGCCTCGCGCGCGTCCGGATTCATCGGCTCGGCGAACGCACAGAGATAGGTCGGCACAAAGTTCACGCGACTGGCCGGACCGGCGGCAGCCAGGACGGCCTGGCGGTCCGCCAGCCGGTCCGACTGGGTCAGCGCGTCGTGGCGCAGATGGTTCCACAGCGGCGACGTATCCCAGACTTGCAGACCGAGTGCCACAACAAGCAGCGTCAACGCCGCCCGAGGTGGATATAATTTCCATACGCCCGCGATTGCCAACAGAGTAACCAGATAGACCACCGGCCAAACGAATCACGACGACGCCTGAAAGCTGCTGATGATCAGGGCGGTGGCGGAAGGCCGTACGACGAGAGAAACAACCCAGATCACCATGAAGAAGCCGATAAAATGCGGAAATCGAGCCCGTCGCCATTGCCACGCTCGCAGAACGACCAGCGCTGCAATCCCCGCCAACAGCAACCCGTAGAGACCGATCCGCACATAATCCATCGGACCAAGCAGGCCGATCAGCGTGTGTAGCGTGCCACCATGTTCAGCGCCCCGAAGTACCGCCTGGCGCAGGCGCTCGGGGCCGATCCCGAGGATCAAGACCGGTCCAATACGCACAGAATACGTTACGGCAAACACCATCAGCAAAATACCAACGATGAGGCTTGGCAGATGTGCGCGCGTCATGACGCCGATCTGGCGCCATGCGCGGATCAGTGTGGCAATGAGTAGCACGACCATCCCCGAACCAAGCCAGGCGAAATCTTCACCGTTGCCGTCGGCAGGGAGTCTGGCATTGCCAAAAATACCGCTCGGCGCAAGGAAAAACGGAGCGGCCAGATTGAGCGGCCGTGGTCCATAGGGTTTCATCGGAATCGGCCCAAGCGCCAAATAGCCGCAGGCCCACATGACCGCGCCGATCAGCACCGCCATCGTTGCGAGTTGCGCCAGAGCGGCGGGAATCGTCAGGCGCTCTCTCCACAGTCCTTGCAGCAGGCTGGCCAGCATGATCGCGAACATCATCGCGAAGAGATAGACGTGAACCAGCAACGCAACGACCAGGCGGGGTAGATGGTACAGGATATCGACGCGTCGCGATGCTTCGCATGCCAGTTGCAGATGCACGGCCAGACCCAGCAACAGCAGGAACTGCGCGCAAAGGGCGGCATAGCCGAAGCGGAACAGCAGGACCGGTGCGCACACCGCGATGAGGCCGCCAATGCTCAGCGCCGGCACATTCCGCACGCCGAGCACATAGAGGCCGATCGCGCAGGCCGGACCCTGCGCCAGGTAGCAGAAGAAAACCCACAGCGACAGATATAGCCGCAGATAGCCATACCAGCATCGCGCGAGCTTTGCCACCAGCGCCACGGGTGGAATGCTGTCCGTCAGGCCGATATTCGTTCCGGGCGGCAGACCAAGGTCTGGGACCATCAGCAGCGGCCAGCGCCCGGCATCAGCTATAAAATAGCGTCAGCCTACGATATACTGGGCAGAGTCGCCTTTCGGGTAGCGCCAGAACACGGCTCCGCCATCGAGAAAACCGAGCGGAAACGCGGCGATCGCCAATGCGGCGACGACCGCCACCAGCACCACGCACGCGAACGCCAAGCGCGCGCGATCAGAGCTGACATGTCCCATTTGAGTCTGCTCGCGTGATGACAAAATTGGAGCAAACAACCGGAGAGTGGCTCGGCTCGGCCACATCATGGCGCCCCCAGCAACAAGTGAAAACACTCCAGCACGAAAGCGGGATCATAGCTCGTCAGGGAACCGCCTGCCGGGTTCGCGGTTTCCCGATAGACGTCTGCCGGAGCCAGAAACAGGCGCGTCGCCGGAACACTCCGATGCGGATGTTGCGAAATCACAAAGGTGTTCGCATACAAATATTGGTGCATCGCCTCGTCGTGGAACGTGCGCAGCCCGAGATTGCGAATCCCAAGTCCGGCCGAAATCGCCCACAGCACCGTATTGACGCTGATGCGATGCAATGCCGGCGGTTCCGCGGCCAGCGCCCGCAGGATCTCAATGCTGTCGCCCACCGATATCTCACGTATGTCGATGCCCAGATAGCCCGGCGCGTCCAGCTCCAACCGCGTGAAACTGATGACGAACCGCCCCTGATCCAGCAGGCCGCGCACCAGATCGACCGCATGCGGGTAGACATACCCCGACGACCGCACGTCGAACTGGCAACAAACGATGCCGCTTGCCTGAGCCGCGCGCGCGCCGGCGGGGATGCCGTCCAGCATCGCCTGCGCCCGGGCGGACAAGGGTTGCCGGGGCAGCAATGGCACCGGCACCGGCCAGGGCGGCGGCAGACCGAATGTCTCGAACAGACTGGTCACGCGGTGCGGCAAAACCGGGTCCATGTCATATAGCACCGGCAGCACCAGGAAATGCTCTGGCACCTCTTTCAGTGCGTCGCTATAATCATAGTTCTTCCAGAACGATGCCACGCGCCCGCGATCGGTGACGTGGTGGCCCTGGTAGCGGAACGTCCTGGCGATGTGGGGATTCGCGTCGAGTTGCGCGGCCATCAGGGGCGAGTTCACCTGGTCCATTGAGTTGGACGCGTAGGCGTAAAGTGGCAGGTCCGGGTAGGCGGCCCGCAGGGCCTGCAGCAGCGGAGTTGCCATCAGGTAGTCCCCAAGCCCCATGAAGAATACCAACGCCAGGCCGTCCACCCGCCGCGCCGCGCGTGCCTGTGCGATATCATAACGGACACGCGTGCCGGCGGTGCTGAAGAACTCGCCCCGCTGCCGGGCAATGAGTTGCCGGCGCAGCGCACCCGTGCGGCGGGCGAAGGCGACATTGAACGCGCGTTTGTTCACCCAATCGAGCAACGTCCCGGGTGGGGCGGTGTGCACGCCAAGCCGGAAATAAAGACGTTTCAGCGATTGCAGAATGTCCATCCATTGGTCCGAGTCGTCTGGCTGCCGCGATGGCCGCGCTTCTCCATACGAGCCGTGCAGACCATTGTTAATTGATTCCATGACCTGCTGCCGTCACGCGGCCATCCGTGGCAAGCATCTGAATGGGTCGGCAGGACAGAAGCGCGGCCATCAGACGTGCTGCTCGGCGCCGACAGCGTGACCGGACGGCCGTTGCCAGCCGCGGCCGGTTGGCGGTCGCTGCAACAAACCGGTGCAATCGTTGCGTAGCAGACCCTACCGGCCGAGCACGAAGTCGACAATCAAATCACGCCCCGCGATGAACATGTCCACCCCGGTCGCCGTCGGGCAGCCGATCGCCCGTGCCGCCGCAAGCAGTGGCGTCACCTCCGGCACGGTGATCACGTCGCCCACCGTCATCGCCGGCGTCAGCCCCGCCGTCTGCACCGGGGGCGCATCATCGGCACGCATACCCGCGGGTGTGGCGTTGGCGACAAGATCGAAGCCGGTCGGATCAGGCGAGCCTGCCCTCGTCCGGCCCGCACCGCGCGCGGCGAGGCGGCCGAGCAACGCATCGCGACGCGCCAGGTCTGCATCGTGGATGGCCAGCACGGCGACGCCGGCATCCAGCAGCGCCAGCGCGATCGCCGTGCCCGCGCCACCGGCGCCTACCAGTAACGCGCGCCGCCCGGCCGGAACGCAGCCGGCACTGCGCAGCGCGGTGACGAAGGCAACACCGTCGAGCATGTCCGCATGCCAGGTGCCGTCCTGATTGCGGCGCAGCACGTTGGCGGCACCCAGCAACGTCGCGCGCGGTGTCGCCGTGGCGGCGTTGCGGAATGCGGCAAATTTGTGCGGCACGGTCGCCAGGATCGCATCGACGTTGTGCGCCAACGACAAGCCAACGAGGCAGGCATCAACGTCGGTGACGCCAACATGGACCGGCACCACATAGGCGTTGACGCCGCGCGCCTGCAGTGCCGCGGTGATCCCGGCTGGTGATTTCACCTGCGCGATGGGGTCGCCGACGATGGGGATCAGCCGCGTGGCGCCATCCGGCGGAGCGATCGTCGTCATGGCTCAACCGTCAGCCAGCCGCCGACGGTCAGGCGCCGCAAGGCGCCGACGAGTTCGCTGTTGATCGCAGCCTGCATCAATCTATCGGCACGCATATAGCAGCGCCGAAATCGGTGAATGGCGCGGTCAGCTTGCGTGCATCTTGCGCAGTGCGCCGGCGCGCGCCGTTGCACTTGCGGTCAGGAAGGCAGCGTCGTTGCCTGACAGGATGAAGCGTGCGCCGAGGCCGATATAGCGCGCCATCAGCTCTTCGTTGTAGATGCCTGCCATGCCGGGAAACTTGATGTGCCGCTTGCAGGCGGCGATCATCGCCTGATAGGCCTCGGTTATCATTGCGTTACCGAAATCACCGTGGATTCCCATCTCAGCACAAAGATCGTTGGTGCCGATCAGTAGCACGTCCACACCCGGAACGGCAGCGATCGCATCGGCATTGGCGATCGCCTTCGGCGTCTCCAGCATCACCACGGTCAGGTTGGCGGCATTCAGTGCAGATGCTGCCTCGGCCGACTTCGCGGTGCGCAGGCTGTAGTGCGGGCCGATTCCACCCATGGAACGATGTCCGACCGGTGGATATTTCAGCTTCTGTACCACCTCGGCGGCTTCGTCCGCGGTATCGACATGCGGCATGACGATGCCCAGCGCGCCGTTGTCCAGCACGCGCGTGGCCATCGAATACTCGCCGTTCGGCACACGTACGATCGGCGCGATGCCGGCGTCCAGCGCGGCCACCGCGATCTGCGCCGCGGCGTCCAGCGACATGGTTCCGTGCTCGCAATCGATGAACAGCCAATCGAACCCGGCGCTTTTCATCGCCACGCCGACCTCGACACTGCGCATCATGCGCACGCCGCAGCCGAGCGACAGCTCGCCCTTTTCCAGTTTCTCGCGGGCGGCATTGCGGATAGCGGCCATGTTGACGGTTTCCTTTGTTCAGCGCCACTCAGTGGCGATTTCGTTCAGCGCCACTCCGCGGCGGCTTTGTTCAGCGCCACTCCGCGGCGACAGCGGTGGCGATCGCGCGATTCAAAGCGGCGAGATCCATCGGGTAATCGGTTTCGTTGGCCACTGCCACCACCATGCGGCTGCTCCGCAGGATGAAGATGCGTTGGTCCGACGCACCGGACGCCCAGGCGGTGTCCGGAGGCAGATCTGGGAACAACCCGTCGATGTTGCTGCGGAAGCACGCGGCATAGCTGGTACCGCCGTGGGTGGCAGTCAGCGCGTAGTCGGCCCAGGATTCCGGCAGAATGCGGTCGCCGTTCCACACGCCGTCATTGACGTAGAGCACTCCAAGCTTGGCGTAGTCGCGCAGCGTGGCGAACCCGGCACCCGAGGCGATCAGATTGCCGACCAGGTCGGCGGAGTGCTGGTAGCTGCTCATGCCCAATCGGTCCGCCAGCAGTTGGTACGCGGTTTGGTGATACGGCAGGCCGCGCCGCTCGATCTGGTCCCGGATGATCGCACCCAGCACATTCACCCCACTGTTGATGTAGCGAAACACCGAGCCTGGCACAGTGGCGATGATCGAGCGCTGCGCCGCCTCGAACGCATTGCCGCCGTCGTGATAGACCGCGCTGTTTTCGAAGCCGAGCGTGACGCGGCCGTGCTCGTCCATTACCGGGAAGCCAAGGCCGGAGCGCATGCGCAGCAGATGATCGATGGTGACGGCGTGCTGCGCGGCGCGCGGATCGCGCCAAAGCGGCGCCGGCGCCGGGTCGTGCACCGAGTTCAGCCAGCGGTCATGGATCAGCCGGCCGATGACCGTGCAGGTGATCGCCTTGGTCATCGACCAGGACGGGGTGACACGATCAGGATTGCTGAAGTCGCTGTAACGCTCAAGCAGGATCCGATCCGGCGTGGCGATCAGGACGCCGTACAGACCGCGCGATCCTCGAAACAGCGCATCCAGCGCCGTGGTGACCTCGGCGGGCGGCTGCTTCGGTTTATCGACCGCGTCGCCGACCGGCCAGGGCGTGGTAGCGTCGGCGCCACGGCGCGGAATCGACTTAGGCTCGAACGCCGGCGCGACATGCCCACCCAACAGGATCCCGCCATATCCCGCGCGCGCGATCGCCGATCCGACGATCGGTGGGCCAAAATCCGCGTCGCTCCACCGCACGGTGGCACGGCGGTCAGTGTCGCTGGTCTCGATGCGAATACGCCCGGCCTTGTGGGCGATCGCGAGTTGGGCCGTTGCGGTGCCGTCCTGTTCACGGACCGCCAGACCACCCGGCACCATCGCCGCGCGCCAGCGAAAATGATCCTCCGCGGTCGTGCGATCGAGGCCTGACACGTAGACCATGTCGGCAAAGCGCTTGGCCGCGAAGTTGATCGTGCGGGTGCGCAATGCACGTGTGGAGGCGTCGTAGACGACCGGTTCCGGCAGGCCGGCGGCCGAGCCGTCGGGCACGAATACTGGGGTCAGATCGAAGATTGCCTCGATCGGACCGATCGCCGGCGTGGCCGGCCTGGTGACATCATTCATTGTTGGCACTGCTGTTTGCTGCCCGTGTGACAGGCGCGTGACGCTATCACCCGGCGCGCAGTCGGTCGAGACCACCGCTGCGGCATCCGCTGGGGCAAGTGGGCTGTCGGGCGACGGGCGCGCGGCTCTTTCGCAGCATCTGCTGGTCCTGACCGGGCTGCTCGCCGGGCACACCCTGGTGGGCCCTCTTTGACGGGCCCAAGCTGCGTTGCGTCGGTCAGGAGGTCACTGCATGCCGCACCAGGATTGGATCGAGATCAGCCGGGATGCGCGCGGCGTCGCCTGCGTCACCATCGCCAATGCGGCGAAGTTGAACACGCTGAACCGCGCGGTGATGACGGCGCTGATCGACACGGTCGGAGACCTTGCCGCAGACCCAACATTGCGCGTGATGGTCCTGCGCGGCGCGGGTGCGCGCGCCTTCATCGGTGGGGCCGACATCACGGAGATGGCCACACTCGACGCCGACTCCGCGCGCGCATTCATCACGCTGGTGCATCGGAGCTGCGACGTGTTCCGCCGCCTGCCGGTGCCGGTCATCGCGCGCATCCAGGGCTACGCGCTGGGTGCTGGGCTGGAGGTCGCCGCCGCCTGCGACATGCGGGTCGCGGCATCGGACACGATGTTCGGCATGCCGGAGGTGCGGATCGGTATTCCCTCGGTGGTCGAAGCCGCACTGCTGCCGCAGTTGATCGGCTGGGGGCGCACGCGCGAGCTACTGCTGACCGGGGAGACGATCGACGCCGCCACCGCCGAACGTTGGGGCCTGGTTGAGCAGGTGGTCGCGCCGGAAGCGCTGGACGACGCGGTGGAACGCCGTGTCGCGGCCGTGCTGGCCTGCGGGCCCGCGGCGGTCAGCGCGCAAAAGGCGTTGATCCAGGCTTGGGAAAATCTGCCGATGCAGCAGGCGATCCAGCATGGCATCGACAGCTTCGCCGCATCCTGGGACACCGACGAGCCGGCGCGGATGATGGGCGGGTTCCTCGACGCGATGCGCCGACGTAAGATGAGCGGGTCGCACGGAGGCAACAACGCATGACCCAGGACGAGGCGCTCACCGGCGCCGAATGGCTGGCGCGCACGCTGGCCGCCAACGGCACCACGCATGTGTTCTTCATCGATGCGGTGCTGCGGCGCACGCTGATCGAACTGGGCACGCTGGGCGTCACGCGAGTGTTGGCACATGCCGAGAAATCCGCAGCCTACATGGCGGATGGGTATGCCCGCGTCGCCGGCCGGCCGGGCATCTGCTTTGCCCAATCGGTTGGCGCGGCGAACCTGGCGGCGGGATTGCAGGACGCGTATCTGGGCCGCAGCCCGGTGATCGCGCTGACCGGGCGCAAGCAGCCGGCACACCAGCACCGCAACGCGTATCAGGAGGTGCCGCACGGCCCGCTATATGCGCCGGTGACCAAGTTCGATGCGGAGGTGGATAGTGCCGCCGACCTGCCGCGGCTGCTGCGTCAGGCGTGGCGGGCGGCGATGACCGGGTCTCCACGACCGGCGCATCTGGACCTGAACGGATTGCAGGCAGAGATCATCGAGACGGGACTGGTCCATGCACAAGCCGTCGCCGATCCGGCGCTGCAACTGCGCATGCCACCGCACCGACCCACGCCGTCGGATGATGAGATCGAACGCACCGCCGCCGTGCTGCGTGCCGCCCGGCGGATCGCCATCGTTGCCGGCGAAGGCGCGACCGCGTCGCAGGCGGGGCCGGAACTGCTGGCGTTGGGACAGGCGTTGGCGGCCCCGATCGCCACCTCGCTCGGCGCGCGGGGGATCGTTCCGACGCGTCACGCGTTGTCGATTGGTTGCGCCGGCAACTATGCCGCGCCGCCGGCCAACCAGATCGTGCACGAGGCGGAGTTGGTGCTGTTTGTCGGCTGTCACACCGGCGATCAGGTGACGCACACCTGGCGCATTCCGGCAATCGATACGCAGGTAGTGCAGATCGATATTGATCCGCTGGAGCTGGGGCGGTCGTACGGAAACACGCTCGGGCTGATGGGGGATCCGAAAGCGACGTTGGCAAAGCTGCTGGCGGCGCTGGGGAATCCCGCGCGTGACACGGCGTTCGCCGACCGGGCGCGCGGGATTGTTGCGGGCTGGCGGGAAGCGCGGGCACCGCTGCTCGCCAGCAATGCCGTGCCGATCCTGCCGGACCGTCTGTGCGCCGAGATCACCGCGGCGCTGCCGGAGGACGGAATTCTGGTGGCTGATACCGGGTATTCCGGCATCTGGACCAGCACGCTGATCGAGCTGAACGGCACGTCACAGACCTATCTGCGCGCGGCAGGATCGCTGGGTTGGGCGTTTCCGGCGTCACTAGGGGCGAAGTGCGCGGCGGGCAAGCGCAAGGTGATCTGCTGGTCGGGTGACGGGGCGATCTATTATCACCTGACTGAGTTGGAGACGGCGCGGCGACGCGGAATTGCCGTGGTGTTGGTGATCAACAACAACTCGGGCTTCGGCCAGGGTTGGCCAAACATCCAGCGCCAGCAAGGCAACAAGCCCGGCGACGTGCGCGACCTGGTGCGTTTCGGCCCGACCGATTTCGCGGAGGTGGCACGTACGTTCGGCCTGCGCGGCATCCGCGTGCAGGAGCCGTCGCAGATCGCGCCTGCGTTACGTGACGCACTGGCGTCTGATGAAACGGTGGTGGTCGACGTCGCGACCGACATCGATGCCCGCGCCCCGGAGCCGTGGCTGCCGGCGGGCGCGTGAACGACAAGGTGAGACGGAAGGAAATGCCATGAAGATAACCGGCATCGAGACGATCCGGCTGGGTGAATTCGGGAACCTGCTCTGGCTGCAGATCCACACCGATCAGGGCCTTGTCGGCCTGGGTGAGACATTCTTTGGCCCCCGTGCGGTCGAGGCCTATATCCATGAGACAGTGGCGCCCTTGCTGCTGGGCAAGCAGGCGCTGCAGATGGACCGCCACGCGCGGACGTTGCAGAACCAGTATCTGGGGTTCTCCGGCAGCGGCGTGGAGATGCGCGCGGCCTCGGCCGTGGACATCGCGCTGTGGGACTTGTTCGGTCAGGCGAACGGGCAGCCATTGTACCAATGCCTGGGCGGTCTCTCACATGATCGGGTGCGCATCTACAACACCTGCGCCGGCTACCGCTATATCCGTGCCGCGAGCGGACAGAAAACGGACAACTGGGGCGTCGACCCGGCGAGCTCGAGCGGTCCCTATGAGGATCTGGATGCCTTCCTGCATCGGGCCGACGAACTCGCACACTCACTGCTGGAGCAGGGCATCACGGCGATGAAGATCTGGCCGTTTGATTTCGCGGCCGAAGCAACGGACGGGCGGTCGATCTCCGCTGCGGACCTTGAACACGCACTCATTCCGTTCCGCAAGATCCGTGATGCCGTCGGCGGAAAAATGGATATCATGGCGGAGTTGCACTCGCTCTGGACGCCATTGGCCGCCGAGCGCGTGCTGCAGGCCCTGGCGGAGTTTGATCCATTCTGGGCCGAAGACCCGATCAAGATGGTCAATGTGGACCTGCTCGCCAGTCTGCGCGCGCGCACCAAGGTCCCGATCTGCGCCAGCGAAACACTCGCGACACGCCGCGCGTTTCGCGAGTATTTGCAGGCGGACGCGGTGGATGTGGTGATGCTGGATCTGTCCTGGTGCGGCGGCGTCGGCGAGGCCAAGAAGATCGCGACGCTCGCCGAGGCCTGGGGCCGGCCGGTGGCGCCGCACGACTGTACCGGACCGGTGGTGCTGACTGCCTCTGTGCAGCTGTCGCTCAATTGCCCGAACACGCTGGTGCAGGAAACCGTGCGTGCCTTCACCAGCGGCTGGTACCAGGAGGTGTTGACCGACCTGCCCGACATCAGGAATGGCTTTGTCTATCCCTCGCGGAAAGCCGGACTTGGCACAGCATTGCAGGCGGAACGGCTGGCGGCGGCGGACTGCGAGCGCCGGATAACATCGGCATAGCTCGGATGCGTTACGGTCCTGATCAGATACTCCGAACCAGCCGAGTTGCCCTGTGTTGATGTCAGGCCTTAGGTTGACTGGTCGTCCGGCGATGATCGTGTGAACGGCCCTGGGGAGGGGCACGCGTCATGGTAACGCAGTCGCAGCAGGCGGTCATGGACCGCGCCGTGAAGCACCTGCTGACCAACTACAGCCCGCACGGACAGCGGGTCGGTTGGCTCATGATCGCGTCCATCCTGATCGAGGCATGGGATCTCTACTCGATCGCATTCGTGCTGATCTTCATCCGCGAGATCTTCCATCCTTCGCCGGCGATGCTGGGCCTGGCCGCGGCCGGAACACAGGGCGGCGCCGTGATCGGCGCACTGCTTGGCGGCTGGTTGTCCGATAAGATAGGGCGACGCGCCATCTTCCTGTCCACGATGGTCATGTTCGTGGTGTTCGCGCTCGCCCAAGCTTTCGTCCCCAATATGGTCTGGCTGGTCATCGTGCGGCTGATCCTCGGCATTCCGCTCGGGAGTGATATCTCGAACGGATATGCCTACATCATGGAGTATCTGCCGGCTGGCAAGCGCGAAGTGATGGGCAATCGCTGGCAGTTCATGTTTGCCATCGGCGAAGTGGTTGCGCTCGCGGTCATCGCCGTGTTCCTGCTGCTGGAGCTGCCGCCGGAGATCGTCTGGCGGCTGACGCTTGGCCTGGGTGCGTTGCCGGCCGCCATCATTTTCGTGATGCGCTATAACCTGCCCGAGACGGCAGTCTGGCTGATTCGCCGCGGGCGCTTTCGCGAGGCGAAGCAGGTCACGGCACAGATGTACCATGATCCGCTGGATTTCGTTCCGGATGAGGACGTTCCGATGCCGAAGCCGCGGCCGGGCGCCTTCCTGTCCGATATCAAGAGCGATCCGATCCGCTGGCGGGCCACGCTGTTCAGCTGGATCGCCTGCTTTGCGCAGAGCACCGAGTTTTCGACCTTCGCCTTCTACATCCCGGTGCTGTTCGTTATGGTCGGTGTTTCCGGCATCCTCGGCACCGACCTCGTCACGCTCTTGCTTTACATCATCGCGGCAATTTCCGGCTGGGTTGGTCCTCTGGTCACACCCAGAATCGGGCAGCGCGGTCTGAGCATCGCGGGGTTCGGCACCGTCTTCGTGGCGCTGCTGATCGCAGGCGCGGCACTCTACACCGACCATGTGGTCGTGCTTCCGTTCGCCGCGGCACTGATGCTGTGGGGCCATTACTGGAGCGCCGAAAACGTCATGACCATCCCGGCGATGGTGGCCCGGCCGGAGTATCGCGGCACGGCAAGCGGTTTCGCCTACATGTTCGTCAAGCTGCCGGCCTTCCTGGCGATATTCCTGTTTCCGGTGCTGTTCGCTGCGATTGGCCAGGCCAATGCAACGCTGTTCACGGCCATATTCCCGCTGATCGGCCTGCTGGCGGCGATCTTCATCCTACCTGAGGTGTATGGGTTTGAGCAGGATTGACGGTTGCCGTTCATGGTGGCCGTCCGGGGCTGGAATGAATTGTTCAGCAGGATGACATGCCGGAGCGAAAAAGTGCGATGGGACTGATCTTCCATGAGCGGGTCGGGCTGCACGGGCGGCGAATCAGTCCGTTCTCCTGGCGTATTCGCTATGCGATGGCGCACAAGGGGATCGATCCGGGGGTGATCCCAGCCCGCTTCGCCGATGTGGGGCGCATCCGTAGTCTGAGTGGGCAGGATCTTGTACCAATCATCGAGGATGACGGGCGGGTGGTGCACGATACCTGGACGATCGCATGCCACCTGGAGGACAGGTTCCCCGACCGTCCGTCGCTGTTCGGCGGGCCCGCCGGCCGCGGCACCGCTCGGCTGTTGAATATCTGGTCTGACACTGTCCTTAACCCGGCGCTGCGGCGCGTGATCTCCGCCGACTTCATCTGGTGCATCGATCCTGATGACCGGGCCTATTTCCGGCGCTCGCGCGAAGCACAATTCGGGATGACACTGGAAGACTATTGTGCCGATCCCGAACGATCGTTGCCCGCGTTTATCGAGACCTGCGCAGCGGTGGAACGCACGCTCTCCGAACAGCCCTTCCTTGCGGGTCAGACACCCGCCTATGTTGATTACATCGTCTTCTCGGTATTCCAGTGGGCACGCATCGGCAGCCCGCGCGACGTACTGGCGAACACCGCGAAGATGGACGCGACGCGTGACTGGCGGGCGCGCATGGTGGCGCTGCATGAGGGCCTCGGCGATCGCTTTCCGGGCTATCCCGTTGACCGTGGCTTTCCGGACGGGCGCATAACCCAGCAGGAGACCGCATGACAGAAATCGCCGTCGTAGGCGCGGGCCTGATGGGCCACGCGCTCGCCCTGGTGTTCGCCCTGGGCGGCCACCAGGTGCGGCTGACCGACACCAATGCCGAAACGTTGCAGCGCGCGCATGGGCTGATGGCCACCGCGCTCGCGACCCTGGTGGAGGCGGGCGAGGTCGATGCCACCTGGGACCGCCAGCGCCTGTCGCACGCGGTACGGTGTATCCCGTCGCTGGCGCAGACCGTGCAGGGTGCCGCGGTGGTGATCGAGGCGATCGTGGAACGGCCCGACGTCAAGCGGGCCGTATATCAGCAGCTTGAAACGTTGATGGAGCCCGCGGCGATCCTGGCGAGCAACACCAGCAACCTCGATATCTTCCCGTTGGTGCCAGCAGGTTTGCAAAAGCGTACGATCATCGCGCACTGGTACACGCCGCCCTATCTGTGCGACCTGGTCGATCTGTGTCCCGGGCCGCAGACCGATCCGGCGGCAATCGCCACGGTGCGCGACATGGTGCGCGCGATGGGCAAGGTGCCGGTGGTGTTCAAGCAGATGGTGCAAGGCTACGTCGCCAACCGGCTGCAGGCGGCAATGCAGCTTGAGGTATATCGGCTGCTCGACGAAGGCCTGGTGACGCCGAAGGACATCGACGATTCGGTACTTCATGGCCTGGCGCTGCGCATCCCGATCCTGGGCATCATAGCGAAAGCGGACTTCACCGGCTTGTTGCTGATGCAGCAGGGGCAGAGAAACCGCAGCTACACGCCACCCGAACCGCGCGGGCGCAGCGAGACCCTGGATGCGCTGATCGCCCAAGGCCGCACCGGTGTGATGTCCGGCAAGGGGTATTTCGACTGGGGCAATCGCAGTCCGGAGGAATTGTTCCGGGAACGTGACCGCAAGCTGCTGGCGCTGAAGCAGGCGTTACGCAAGATCGGACCTATGGAGGGCACATGATCAGCTACGACCTGAAGGGCAAGACCGCGCTGGTGACCGGCGGCGCGTCGGGCATCGGCTTTGCTACGGCGAAGATGCTGGCGAGCTTCGGCGCCACTGTGGCCGTGAACCATCTCGCAGACGATCCGCGCGGACCAGAGGCGGTGGACAAGCTGATCGACGCCGGTGGCAAGGCGATCAGCGCACCCGGCAGCGTGGGTGAAGCGGGCGAAGCCGAGCGGATGGTGTTGCAGGCCGTGAAGGACCTCGGGCGGCTGGACCTGTTGGTGAGCAACGCCGGCACCCCCGGCACGCGCCGGCGCATCACGCCGCCGGAGCTCGATCTGATCACGGAAGAACTGTGGTCGTTGCTGTTACAGACCAACCTGCTCGGCGTGTTCCGCTGCGCCAAGGCGGCGGCACCGGCGTTGAAGACGGCGCATGGCGCGATCGTCAACACTGCCTCGATTGCCGGGTTGGGGCGCGCCGGGTCGAGCCTCGCCTACAGTGCGACCAAAGCCGGTGTGGTCAGCCTGACGCAGAACCTGGCGCGCGCGCTGGCGC
Organism: Acetobacteraceae bacterium; assembly: GCA_035696165.1. Classification (GTDB taxonomy): domain Bacteria; phylum Pseudomonadota; class Alphaproteobacteria; order Acetobacterales; family Acetobacteraceae; genus Palsa-883. The sequence continues at coordinate 18,044 of DASRQX010000352.1, forward strand.
CGGAGGTGCGGGTCAACGCAATCGCGCCCGGCGCGGTGGACAGTTCCTGGATGGTGGAATGGACGAACGAGGAGCGTCAGCAGTCGATCGAGCGGGCACTGTTGAAGCGGCGTTGCCAGCCAGAGGATCTAGCGGAGGTGATCGTCTTCCTGGGTTTTGGCGCGGCGATGGTGACCGGCCAGACGATCACCGTGGATGGGGGGCTGACGCTGTAGCGCCCCCCGCTGCACCCCCCGGCCTGATGGCGGCGTCGCGCGCAACGCATGCAGGAACGCCTTCAGTAGATCATGGTAGCCGGTAACAACAGGGGATCGAAATGTTCGAGGGGTTCACGCGTACCGAAATCGAGGCCAGCGGCGCTCGCATCCACTTGCGCCACGGCGGCAAGGGCCCGCCGCTGCTGCTGCTGCACGGCAATCCCTTGACCCATGTTTCCTGGCATGCCGTCGCCAACCGCCTCGCCGCGCATTTCCACGTGGTGTGCCCGGACCTGCGCGGCTACGGCGACAGCGTCGGCCCGGAGGATGGCGGCGAGAACCACATCAACTATTCATTCCGCGCGATGGCGTTGGACCAGGTCGAAGTGATGGAGCGTCTGGGCTATCGCACGTTCATGGTCGCCGGCCACGATCGCGGCGCCCGCACCACCGCGCGCATGTGCCTTGACCACCCGGACCGAGTCACGCGCGCCGCGTTGGTTGACATCCTACCCAACTATCACATCTGGACGCACACCTCGAAGCAGTGGGCCACCAAGTCGTGGCATTGGCTGTTCATGATACAGCCGTACGACATGCCGGAGCGGATGATGGCGGGCGTACCAGCCGCCTACTACATGGAGCGGAAATTGTCGAAACCCGGGATCGGGCTTGGGTTTTTTGATCCCGATGCGTTCGCCGAATACGTCCGCTGCTTCAACTGGAAGACGATCCGCGGCTCGTGCGAGGATTATCGCGCCTGCGCCAGTTGCGACTTCGAGATGGATACGACGGACCACCAGGCCGGGCGCAAGATCGAAACGCCGTTGCTGGTTATCTGGGGTGCCAAAAGTCATACCGGTAGCGTTCACGGTGACGTCCTGTCAGTGTGGCGGGATTACGCGATCGACGCAACCGGCGGCCCGATCGATTGCGGGCATTACGTCCCCGAGGAAGCGCCCGACGCCGTGTTCAGCGCGTTCATGCGCCACTTCCAGGGCTGAGCGGATGGCGGGCCGGAGCTGAAAGCAAGGAACACGCCCATGGATCACCTGCAACGCACCGAGCTGGAGTTCACCCGCCAGGCGAAACAGTTCGCGTCTTCGCCGGCGATCACTGCCGCGGAGCTGACGGCACGATTTGTCGATGCCGTCGATGCCGGTCCGGAGACGACGATCCTCGACGTCGCGAGCGGTCCCGGGATCGTGACCGCGCCTATTGCCGCGAAAGCCCGCGCCGTCGTGGCATTCGACTTGACACCCGAAATGTTGCAGCAGGCGCGAGAACGCTGCGGAAAAGCCTGCCTGACAAACGTCACCTTCCAGCAAGGCAGCGCCACCGCCCTGCCCTTCCCCGACAGCAACTTCGACGGCGTCGTGACGCGGCTTTCCGTTCACCATTTCGAAGAGCCGCGGCGGGTGCTCGACGAGATGTTTCGGGTGGTGAAGCCCGGCGGGAAATGCGTCCTCGCGGATGTCGTCAGCTCGGCGGATGCGAACGAATCCGAGCTGCACAACGCGATCGAGGTGCTGCGCGATCCGTCGCATGTTCGCATGCTGCCGGTTGCCGAACTTACGGCCTTGATAACGGGCGCCGGGTTTGCGATCGAGACGCAGGACACCTGGGACCAGCCTCGCAAGTTCGAGGAATGGGCTGCGATCGTCGATGATCCCCGGCGCGTTGCGCCACTGCGCACGATCGTGGACCGATTGGCGCGGGCGGGCGAGCATGCCGGGTTCGGGTTGTCATTGCGCGATGGCGCGATCGGGTTTTTCCACCGATGGCATCTGGTGATTGCGCGAAGGCACCCGTAGAGCAGGTTGGTCGTCGCTGGAATTGCGTGTACCTCTCCCGCCCCTTTCGCGGGAGAGGTCGTGCCGCGCAGCGACGCGGGTGAGGGTCGTGCCGCATGCACCACCCTCACCCTTGTCGCTGCGCGCCTCGACCTCTCCCGCCAAAAGCGGGAGAGGTGTACGTGGGTCCCGTCAGAAGATCTGCTCGCCGTGCAGCACGAGATCCAGGCCTTCGCGCTCCTCCTCCTCGCTCACCCGCAGTCCGACCAGGGCGTTGGTGATATACAGCAGGACCAGTGTGCCGAGGCCGCTGTAGACCAGTGTCGCGGCGACGCCCTGGGACTGGATCCAGAGCTGATGCAGACTGCCCGGACTGCCATCCGGGCTGGCGTCGGTGGCCGACAGCGGCCCGTAGGAGAACACGCCGGTCAGCAGCGCGCCGATGATGCCGCCGATACAGTGCACGCCGAACGCGTCCAGGCTGTCGTCGTAACCAAATCGCGCCTTCACGGTCGCGACCATGAAGAAGCAGAACGCGCCCGCAATCAGGCCGATCACAATCGCCGGCATCGGACCCACAAACCCAGCCGCCGGCGTGATCGCAACCAGTCCTGCGACCGCGCCCGAGATCGCTCCCAGAGCGCTGGGCTTGCCGTTGCGGATCCACTCCGCACAGCTCCAGCCGATCACGGCGGCGGCGGCCCCGAAATGGGTGGCCACGAACGCACTCGTCGCGAGGCTTCCCGCGGCCAGCGCGCTGCCCGCGTTAAATCCAAACCAGCCCACCCACAGCAAACACGCCCCCACAAAACACAGTACCACACTGTGCGGCGTCATCGACTCCTTCGGATAACCCACGCGCTTTCCGAGATACAGCGCGCACACCAGCGCCGAGACGCCAGAAGTCACGTGCACCACCGTCCCACCCGCGAAATCGAGGCAAGGAAATCTTCCGCCCAGCGAAGCATTCAACAGCCCACCCTTGCCCCACACCATGTGCGCCATCGGACTGTAGACAATCAGAGACCACAGCACCATGAACAGCAGCATGGCGCTGAACTTCATTCGTTCCGCGAAGGCGCCCGTAATCAGGGCCGGCGTGATGATGGCAAACATCAACTGGTAGACCATGAAGGTCTGCAGCGGTATGGTCGCAGCGTAATCGGCATCGGGCTGCGCCCCCACTCCGCGCAGAAAT
>DASRQX010000353.1:0-7051 GCA_035696165.1 Acetobacteraceae bacterium
AGGCTTGTCTGGGACAACTATGAGGCCATCGTCGCAGCCTGCAAGGAGGCTTGGCATTTCCTCATCGGCGACAAGGAGCGCATTGATTCTATCGCCCGCCGCTCCTGGGCATGGGTCAATCATTAGGGCGGCTGGTATTACGCGGTCGGACTGAACCCGCGCGATTTCGACCTGATCGTGGTGAAGTCTCCGCACACCGAGTTCCACATGTACGACGAATGGGTGGAGAAGAACTTCAACATCGATGCGCCCGGGGCGACCTCTGCGAACATCCGGATGCTCGGGCACACCATCTGCGCGCGCCCGATGTATCCGCTGGACGAGGACGCCGTTTTCACCCCGGCGGCGCAGATATACGCGAGATCGTAGGGCTGTATGCACACCTCTCCCGCTTCTCGCGGCCCAAGCCCGCGAAGAGCGAAAGAGGTGTACAATCAGCGCTCAGATTCGCGATGGACTTGTACTACCCAACAACTCCCGCCGGCGGCAGCGTTCCATCCACCGCCAGCAAACAAGCGGCCGCCCTTCCATCCGGCAGCACCGCAAGCGGCGGATCGACTTCCCCGCAGCGCGCCTCGGCAAACCGGCAGCGCGGCGCAAATCGGCACCCCTTCGGCACTGCGGTCGCACTCGGCACGTCGCCCGGCAGCACGTGGCGATGCCGTGGCCGATCCGGGTGCGGAACAGGCACCGCCGACAGCAGCGCCCGCGTATACGGATGCGCGGGATGCGCAAACAGCGCATCTGCCTCGGCCAGCTCGACGATGCGCCCTAGATACATCACCGCGATGCGCGTCGAGATGTGCCGCACCACCGCAAGGTTGTGCGAGATGAAGAGGTACGTCAGTCCCAGCTCCTGCTGCAGATCCTGCATCAAATTGATGATCTGCGACTGCACTGAAACGTCGAGCGCCGAGACCGCCTCGTCGCACACCACGAACTCCGGCTTCAGCGCCAGCGCCCGGGCGATGCCGATGCGCTGGCGCTGCCCGCCGGAGAATTCGTGTGGGTAACGATGCGCTGCCTCACGCGGCAGTGCCACCAGATCCAGCATCTCGGCCAGCCAGCGGGCGCGCTCGACGCGGTTGCCCAGCCGATGGATCGCATAGGCCTCGGTGATGATGGCGCCAACTGTCTTGCGCGGATTGAGTGAGCCGAACGGGTCCTGGAAGATGATCTGCAGGTCGCGCCGCCGGGTGCGCAGTTCGCGGCGGCCGAGCTCGGTCAGATCGGTGCCCTTGTGTAATATCACGCCCTCGGTCGGTTCGATCAGCCGCAGAAACAATCGTCCCAGCGTGGATTTGCCGCAGCCGGACTCGCCGACCAGACCCAGCGTTTCGCCCTTGCGGATTTGCAGGTCGACGCCATCGACCGCGCGGACCAAGTGCGCCGAACCCACGCCGCCTCGCAGCTTGAAATATTTGCGCACGCCGCGCGCCTCGATCAGCGCCTCGCCCGCTGCCGGACCACTCACGCCGGCAGTTCCCCAAATGGACGGGGGCAGGCAGCTTCTTGCTCCCGCAACAACGGACGCAGCAGCGGTGGCGCTTCCTCGCACACCGCGTGACGATACGGACAGCGCGGCGCGAACCGGCACCCCGGCGGCATGTTCAACGCACTCGGAACGGTTCCGGGAATCGTCGTCAGACGCAGGCGGCGGCTCGTGATATCCGGGATCGAGCCAAGCAGCACCTGGGTATACGGATGCGCCGGCGCATCGAACAACGTGCGTACCGGCGCGGTTTCTGCCACCCGTCCGGCATACAGCACCATGACCCGATCGGCGATCTCCGCGATCACCCCAAGGTCGTGCGTGATCAGGATCAGCGACAATCCGGCATCGCGCCGCAGACCGCGCAACAGGTCAAGAAGCTGCGCCTGTACGGTAACGTCGAGCGCCGTGCTAGGCTCGTCGGCGATCAGCAGCCGCGGACTGGCGGCGAGCGCAATCGCGATCATCACGCGCTGCCGCATGCCGCCGGACAGCTCGTGCGGGTACGCGCTCAGCCGGCTGCGCGGCGAGGGAATCTCCACCTGCTCCAGCAGTTCCAACGCTCGCCGGCGCGCCGCCCCGCCGCGCATCCCGCCGCGCCAGCGTAGCACTTCCTCGATCTGCGTGCCGACCCGCATCACCGGATTCAGCGAGGTCATCGGCTCCTGGAAAATCATTGCCATGTCGCAACCGCGATGCGCGCGCCAGGCCTCGCGCGGCTGGCCCGCCAACTCATTCCCTAGCAGTGCCATGCGGCGCGCCGACATTGCCAACGCCGGCGGTAGTAGGCCCATGATCGACAGCGCCAGCATGCTCTTGCCGCTGCCCGATTCACCGACGATGCCCAGCACCTCGCCTGGGGATACCCGAAGCGACACGTCTTCCAGAATCGTGGGGTGGCTGGGATGCGCGGTCAGGCGGACCGTTAACCCTTCAACCTCCAGGATGTTCATCGCTTAAGGCAAGGCCAGGGCTCTGCCCTGGACCCGCTGGGGCCGTGAGGCCCCGGACCCCTTGAGCGCTGCGTGGCCAATCATAGTTTCATGCGTGGGTCGAGCACGTCACGCAACCCGTCGCCCAATAGGTTCAGGCCTAGCACCGACACAACGATCGCCAAACCTGGAAAGATCATCGCCCACGGTGCTGTTTCCATGAAGTCGCGCTCGCCCGCGATGATGTTGCCGAACGTGGGCGTCGGCGGTGGTGGGCCGACACCGATATACGAGAGCACCGCCTCCGCCAGGATGGCGATGGCGAACACGTAGGTCAGCCGCACGATCAACGGCGCCATCGCGTTGATCAGCACATGGCCGAACAACAGCCGCAAATCGCTGGCCCCTAGCGCGCGGCCGGCTTCGACATATTCCATCTCGCGCACCACCAGCACCGAGCCACGCACGATGCGCGCCGTATGCGGGCCAGTGGCGATGCTGAGCGCGATGACGACGTTGGTGATCGACGCACCCAGCACCGCGCTGATGACGATTGCCAGCAGGATCGCCGGAAACGCCATCAGCGCGTCCATCACCCGCATCAGCGGATTGTCGAGCCGGCGGAAATAACCGGCGAGCGCGCCGATCATGGTGCCCGCGATACCCGTGACCACCACCACGAAAAAACCGATCTGCAGCGACGCCCGGCCGCCATAGATCACCCGCGACAACAGGTCGCGACCAAAATGGTCAGTACCGAACAAGTGTTCCGCACCCGGGGGAAGCATGCGGGCGCGGAAATTGCTGCGCATCGGATCGTATGGCGCCAACACCGGTGCCAGAACCGAGACCAGCACTACGAACAGCACCAGCACCGCACCGGCGACGAACGACCGGTTGTGCAGCAGCCGGCGCACGAACGGCCCAGCCAGCCGCGCAACGTCATTGGACCAGTTCTGTCCCGGATCGATTACCGCGCTACTCAAGGCGCACCCGCGGGTCGGCAACGGCGTAAAGAATATCGACCACCAGGTTGACCAGCAGATAGATCGCCGCAACGAACAGCAACGTGCCCTGGATCACCGGAAAGTCGCGGCTGAGCACGGCACCGATGACCAGCCGCCCGACCCCGGGCAGCGAAAACACCTGCTCGATCACCACCGCCCCGCCCAGCAGCGAGCCGGTGACGATGCCGAGCACCGTCAGGATCGGCACGAGCGCGTTCGGCAGGCCGTGCCGTGTGACCACAATGCTCCAGGGCAGACCCTTGGAATCCGCGGTGCGGATGAAATCCTGATGCAGCACCTCCAGCATTGCCGACCGCGTCATGCGCGCAATGAACCCGACCTGAACGGCAGCCAGCGTAAACGCCGGCATGGCCATGCTGTGCCACCATCCGGAAAAGCTCTCGGCAAGCGGCACATAGCCACCGGCAGGAAACCAGCGCAGGTCGACGGCGAAGCCGAAGATCAGCATCAGGCCGAGCCAGAACTCCGGCACCGACAGCCCAAGCAGCGCCAGCACCATGGTCGACTGGTCCGCCCAGCTGCGATGGCGCATCGCCGCCAGGAGTCCGGCGGCTATGCCCAGCAGCGTTGCGAAGACCAGCGCCAGGGCGGTCAGCGAGAGCGTGACCGGCAGCCGCTCGACGATCGCGGCGGTGACGCTGCGGTTGAGCAGGATCGACTGCCCCAGATCGCCATGCAATATGCGTTCGTACCAGGCAATCACCTGCAGATAGAACGGCTCGTCGAGACCTAGCCGGTGGCGGACCTGCGCCAACTGCTGCGGCGTCGCGCCGGGATCGAGGAACATCGCCGCTGGATCGCCCGGCACCAGCCATATCACCGCGAATGACATCAGCGAAACGAGGCCCAGCACCGGCAGCGAAATGAGCAGGCGCCGGGCGATGAAGCGCAGCAATTACCGCCCTGCCACGGTTTCAATTGCGCCAATGCCCGGCATGCGAATTCCCGACACGTGAACGTGCGACTCGTGACACGCGCCGGTTCGTCGCCTGGTCATGTGTCCAACCACGTGCCCCACAGGCGCGGGATGCGGTAGGGCGCAAAATTCTTAATCCTGGACGATACCACCTGGAACATCCCGAAATTGCCGAGCGACACCGCCACCGCATTCTCGTACATGTGGGTCTGGAACTGCGCGAAGATGGCCTTGCGCTTGTCCATGTCCAGCTCTGCCAGAAGGTCGGCGTAGAGCTTGTCGATGACCGGGTCGTCCTTGATCTGCGAGATACCATTCGACCAGATACTCATCAGTTTGGCGGGACCCTCGTAGGGCTCGATTCCGAGGCCGTGCGTCCAGAAATGCCAGCCGTTCGGGGTGAAGCCAAGCGTGGAGACAGTCGGCCAGTCGGAGACCTTGACGTCGATCTTGATGCCGATCTGGCCGAGCTGTTCCTTGATGTCCGTCGCCGTGTCGGTGTCGGGACGCGTGTTATCGGTGATGAAGGTCAGCGTCTCGCCCTTGTACGAGCTATTGGCCAGCCATTCCTTGGCTTTCGCGGGATCGTTGATGTTGTACAGCTCGGTCCCGGCCTTCGTGTAATAGGGCGAATAGCCATACAGCAGGCCGCCATCCAGCTTGTAGATGTCGGGATAGGCGATCGCCAGGGTCTCTTCCATGTTGAGGCAGGCAGCCACCGCGCGGCGGAAGTTGACGTCGTTGCAGGGCGCCTGCGCATGGTTGAATTTCGCGATCTGGATGGCGAACGGCAGCAGCTTCAGCACCTGGAAGCGGCTGTCGCCCTGCAACTTCTTGGCGGTGGGTCCGTCGGTCGTCTCGTTGATCAGCGCCTCGCCGGTCTGCATCGCGGCGTTGCGCGCGCCGGACTCCGGCATGAAGCGGAACACCGCGCGCTCGATGAACATCTCCTTGCGGCCAGCGAAACCGTCGCGCTTGGTGTAGTTCGGGTTGGGCGTATAATCCGCGAAACGCTCCAGCGTCGCGTGGCTGTCCGGCGCATATTCCACGAACTTCATCGGGCCGGTACCGATGAACTTGAAGTCCTTCGGATCCTTGCGGGTTTCCTCGGCCGGATAGATCGCCAGCGGTGTGCCCGGGGACGACAGCGTATCGAGGAAATTCGATTGCACCTTCTTCATCCGTACCGTCACTTCCAGCGGCCCGGAAGCTTCGATCTTGTCGACACCGCTCAGCAGAACCTTCGCCAGGCCGATCTTCTGGTAACGCTCCAGCGAGGCAACGGCATCGCCGGAATCCATGGTCTTGCCGTTGTGGAATTTTACCCCGGCGCGCAGTGCAAAGACGTACGTGACCCCATCCTTGGAAATATCCACGCCTTGGGCGAGATCGGGCACCACGCCGGCATGTTCATCGCGGGCATAGAGCGTCTCGTACATGTGCAGGTTGATGTCGCGGGCGACCTGGGCGGACGTCAGCTGCGCGTCGAGCGAGGGCGGAGCCTGCGTAAGGGCGACGGTGACCGTGCCGCCTCGTTTCGGCTGCGGCGTGCCCTGCGCTGACGCGGCACAGGGCAATCCCACGAGTGACGCCGTCAGTCCCGCCGTGCCGGCCGTGAGCAGACCACGCCGCGTCCAGTCGACCATCGTTCAGTTCCCCCAGACCATATCTGCCGCCCGTGCGCCAGACTGGGCGCCAGCCTGGGCGCCAGCGCAGGCTTTGTTTGCCAGGATCGTAGGCGGTGCCGCGGCACCGTCAATATGTCTGCTTATCTGCCACCTTGTCTCAGGCGAAGTCGCGCGGCTGCGTCGTTTGCGCCGTCCGTCCATACACCGGGACGGTAGCATCCGGCGTGATCAACAGTGCAGCCGCCCTCGCGGGGCCACGTCACCACTCGAAGTTAATGTGACAATGCCCGCAGAAGCGCCCGCGGGATAGGGCGTCTGCCTGCGCAGCGCGTCAGCCGGTGTCTCCCGCGGCATGAAATTCATCTCGCAGCCGCCGGACGTGAGCCACGCGGTACCGGCTCCACTGCCTGCCCGTCCGCGACGAACCACAAGCGCGCATGCGAGACACCGATACGGTAGGACACAGCATCGGAATGATGAATGCCGCACCCCATTGCAACCTTCAGCGGCCGCGTAAGCCGCATCACGGCCCAATTTCGCCCAGTATACTCGATCAAGAGCGGAACAACTGCCGAAGCCGTATCGACACCGACACCATCAAACATTCGATCGTCTCCGTTCGGAGATGATCCGACCGTCCTCCATTTCGAGCGTCCGGTCGAACAGATCGGCAGAGCGCGTATCATGCGTGACCACAGCAACCAATGTACCCGTCGACCGCGCAACAGAGTCCAGCAGCTCCATCGCCTGTCTGCCTCGGGTGCTGTCGAGCGCGACGGTGGGCTCGTCGGCGAGGAGAAGGCGCGGATTGTTCGCCAGGGCGCGGACGACCGCGACACGTGGTTGCTCGCCCCCCGACAACCGCGCCGGATGGTTGGCGGCGTGGTGGGTCGCCCGGGAGCGTGAGCGGGGGACTAAGGCGACGCCCAACAATGAACGAATCGGGTTGGGCCACCACAGGGGATAATGCGAAGAGGGTGGATTCCGGCGCGGACTCGTGCCGGATAGACTCGGTGAATGATCGATCCATCAGCGATTCGCGAGCGGTTTGCGGC
>DASRQX010000354.1:0-90365 GCA_035696165.1 Acetobacteraceae bacterium
CGCCTCCGGCGTCACCACCGTGCAGCACCTCCACGGCTGGGCGCCGGGCCGGCTCGCCGAGGTCGAAACGCGCACTGACGACGTGATCCGCGCCTACCAGGATATCGGCATGCGGGTTTCTTACTCCTTCGCGGTGCGCGACCAGAACCGGCTGGTCTACCAGCGCGACGAGGACTTCCTGGCAAGCCTGCCGGCCGAATTGCGCGACCCGGCGCAACGCTGGTTCGCCCGCCTGCAACTCACGCTCGACGACTACGTCGCGTTGTTCGAAACGCTGTATCACCGTCATCAGAACAAAAGCCGCGCGCGGATCCAACTCGCGCCGGCCAACCTGCACTGGTGCTCCGACGCGGCACTGACAAAGCTGGCTGAACTATCGGTCCGCTACAATGTGCCGCTGCACATGCATCTGGTGGAAACCGCCTACCAGAAGGAATACGCACACCGGCGCGGCGGCTGCACAGCGTTAGAGTACATCGACCGCTTCGGCCTCCTCGGCCCGCAAATGACCTTGGGCCACGGCGTCTGGCTGAACGCGACCGACATCGACCGCGTCGCCGAAACCGGAACCTGCATCTGCCACAACTGCTCATCCAATTTCCGTCTGCGCTCCGGCGTCGCAGCGCTGAACGTATTCGAGGCCAAGGGCATCAACACCGCGATCGGCATCGACGAAGCCGGCATCAACGACGATCGCGACATGCTGCAGGAGATGCGCATGGTGCTGCGCGCGCATCGCGTGCCGGGCATGGTGGACGCCGACGTGCCGACCATCGCGCAGGTATTCCGCATGGCGACCTCGGGCGGGGCGAAGACCACGGCATTCGGTGATCACCTCGGGGTCCTCGCGCCGGGCAAGGCGGCCGATATGGTGCTGGTGGACTGGCGGCAGATTGCCTACCCATATTTGGACGCGGAAACGCCTGTTTTGGACGCGGTGTTGCAACGGGCTAAGGGGGCCGGCGTGCGAACGGTGATCTGCGACGGGGAGGTGATCTATGCCGACTGCAAGTTCACCAAAGTCGATCGAGACGCCACGTTGACCTCGCTGCACCAGGATTTGCAGCGGGCGCTGGCCGACGACGAAGTGGAACGGCGCAATCTATCGAAGGCGCTACTGCCGCACGTCCGCGCATTCTACGCCAACTACATAGACCCGGCGCGGCACGAACCGTTCTACCGACCAAGCTCGCGGGTTTGACGCGGTATAAATTCACCTCTCCCGCTCTATGCGGGAGAGGTCGAGGCGCGAAGCGACGAGGGTGAGGGTGGCGCCCGCTGCACGACCCCCACCCGTGTCGCTACGCTCCCCGACCTCCCGCATAGAGCGGGAGGGGTGTACTCTCTACCCGCGCATCCCAATCACCACTGGGCGCTTGGTGATATCCACCCGCGCCTCGATCCACTCGACAAACTTCGCCGTCGGGTAACTGATCAGGAAGTAGATCACCGCAACCTCCGCGAATATCTCGAAATGCTTGTACGTCGCGGAGGCCAGCAACTGCCCACTGAACATCAGATCGCGCATCGTAATCACCGACACCAGTGCCGAATCCTTGAAGATCGACACGAAGAAGTTTCCGATCGACGGTATGATGATGCGGAACGCCTGCGGCAGGATGATCCGGCGCATCAACAGCCGCCGCGACATCCCGACCGACTGTCCCGCTTCCCACTGGCCCTTCGGGATCGCCTGGATGCCCGAACGAAACACCTCCGCCATGTATGCCGCGTAGTTCAGCGTCAGCCCCAACGCGCCGGACACGAACGGTGTCAGAACGATGCCGCCATAGGGCAGCACATAGTAGATGAAGAACAGTTGCAGCAGCAGCGGTGTGCCACGGATGAACTGGATGTAGCACGCCGCCACCGCGCGTAGCGGGGCCAGGCGCGAGATGCGGGCGAGGCCGGTCGCCAGCCCGAAAACCAGCGCCAAACCGAACGCCAACAACGAGACCGCGATCGTCAACATCGCGCCGTGCAGCAGCGACGGCAGGAAGGCAATCATGTCGTCGAGTGAGAAGATCATCTATCCTGCCGTTCGCCGTACGAAATCAAGCCGGTGCGTCTAGTTGTTGTACCCAGTCAGGCCCCACTTCGATAGGATGCCCTTCGCCTTGTCGTTGTACTCCATCCATTCAAACACCGAGGACACCGCGCTGACCCACTGGATGTCGCCCTGGCGGAAGGCGTACCTGCTGTAGCCGGTCGGATTCTTGAACGTGCGCGGCTCATAGTCCTCCACCAGTTCGATCTTCCACTCCGGATGTTGTTTCATCAGCGCGGCCACCACTGGCTGGTCGTACAGCGCGGCGTCCGTGCGCCCGATCGCCAGTTCCGGAATGATCTGTGCCCAGTCCTTGTAACCCTGGAACTTCACGCCCGGCACCGCCTGTAGCCACTCGGCATAGTTAGTACCCAGCAGCGTGCCCACGGTGTAGCCCTTCAGGTCCGCCAGCTGGTGCAGCTTGTGCGGGTTGCCCGCAGGCACCACAAGGCCCTCGGCGTAGTAGTAGTTGGGGAAGGAGAAATTTACCACCTTCGAGCGGTTCTTGGTATAATGGATCGAATCACCAACGATATCGAACCTTCCATCCAGCAGGCCGGGGATCAGCCCGTCGAATGTCACTGTCTGCACCGTGACCTTCTCAATCTTCAGCACCTTGCAGGCGTAGTTGATGAAGTCGGCGTCCAGCCCGGTCCACTCGTTGGTCTTCGGATCCAGGAACGAGTACGGCCAGTCGTTCGACGTGCCGACCACCAGCCCCTTTTTCTGGATCTTCGCCAGCGAGTCGTCGTCGGAGTTGATCTTGATCAGCGAGAAATCGGGGTAGTCCGTGTCATTCACTGGCGGCGGCGCCAGCGCGGTGGCGCGCGCTGTGCCGGTGCTGGCAGCCAGCAGCGCCGCCGCGCCGCCGATCGCGCCCGATCGTATCAGGCCACGCCGGCCCAACGGATTGCCGTTTGCGTCGATAAGGGGTTTGTCGGTCATTTTTTGTTGCCTCCTGTTGCTTGACCCGTAGCCTCGGCACGCATCTTCACGCCGTCGCCTCCGCGGCGCCGTTCCGATTTAGAATGGATTGCAGGAACTGCCGGGTCCGCGGGCTGCGCGGATTGGTGAACACTTCCCCCGGCGGCCCGTCCTCGACGATGTTGCCGAAATCCATGAACACCACCCGGTCGGCCACCTCGCGCGCGAAATCCATTTCGTGGGTGACCACGATCATCGTCATGCCCTCGTTGGCGAGTTGCCGCATCACCCGCAGCACGTCGCCAACCAGTTCCGGGTCCAGCGCCGAGGTCGCCTCATCGAACAGCATCAGCTTGGGGTTCATCGCCAGCGCCCGCGCGATCGCGACGCGTTGCTGCTGTCCGCCGCTCATCTGGTGCGGATAGGCATCGGCCTTATCCATCAGCCCGACCTTGCCCAGCAACGCCAGCCCGCGAGTCTGTGCCGCCGCCGCCGGCTCGCGCAGCACATGCACCGGCGCCTCGATCACGTTGCCCAGCGCGGTTAAATGCGGGAACAGATTGAACGACTGGAACACCATGCCGATTTGTGCCCGCACCGCCTCGACGCGGCGGTCCGGATCGATGACAACCTTGCCGTTCACGGTGTAGCGGTAGACCGGCTTGCCCTCGAAATAGATGGTGCCGTCGTTGATCGCCTCAAGATGGTTGACGCAACGCAGCAGCGTGGACTTGCCCGCGCCGGACGGCCCGATGATGCACACCACCTCGCCCTTCGGCACCGACAGGGAAACGTCGGTCAGCACCTCCAACCGGCCGAAAGATTTCCAGACATGCTCCAGACGCACGATCGGCACGGCGTCGTCGCCGGCAACCGCGGCCCCCACCCTCGTTTCCCCCATGCGGCGTCCTTCGCTCCGATCACCACCCCGGCACGTCGAGCCAGCCGGCACGTCGCGCCAGAGTGACATCGTCAGCCTAGCGTATCACAAAGCAAGGCGCGTACCACGCGCCCCAAAGCCCGCGCGACCTACTGTGCCGGCGTCGCCTCGCCCCATGGCCATGCTTGGTTTTGGGGCACGCGGGTCGCGTCAAGCCGCAAATTTCGTCATCGCGCGGGCAGCGCGTTCGTCGTCATACTCGCCAACCGCGCGATCGTCTGCATACTGACGATTGCACCAGCCAAAAGGGAAGCCCCCGCATGCGCATCGCGATCACCGGCGGGATGGGCCGCCTCGGCCAGTATGTCGTGCGGGCGCTGGCGGACCATGCGCCGCGCGTGCTCGATATACTCGCGCCCGCCGCTCCGCCGCCTGACTACCGCCGGGTCGACGTGCGCGACCTCGACGCGCTGCTGGCAGCGCTCCAAGGCATCGAGGTGGTGGTGCATCTGGGCGCGATCGATCGCTCGTTCGCCACCGACGATGCGGCGACCATGCAGGTCAACGCGATGGGCACCTGGAACCTGTTCGAGGCAAGCCGCCGCGCCGGCGTCCGCCGCGTGGTGCATTGCTCCAGCAGTTCAGCGACCGGCCTGGACGCCAGCAACCCCGGCCTGCCGCCCCGCTATTTGCCGATAGACGAGGCGCACCCGACGCACCCGACCGACGCCTACGGCCTGAGCAAGCTGTGCGGCGAGCGGATCGCCGAGGCGTTCTCCCGCCGCGGGCTGCAGGTGCTGGTGATCCGCCCCAGCTTCGTTGCCTTTCCCGAGATGGCGGATTTCATGGCCGGCAAGGCCGGCCCCGAGGGCCGCGCCGAACCAATGCCCTATCTGCGCGCTTATGTCGGCCCGGAGGACTGTGCCCGCGGCTTCGCCGCCGCCGCGACGGTCGAGTACACCGGGTTCGAGATTTTTTTCCTTGCCGCCGCCGACACCTTCGCCACCGAAGCAACGATCCCCCGCATCCAGGCGCTCTACAACACCGAGATCCCGGTGCACGACGCACTGCTATACGAACAATTCCCACGAACCTCCCCGGTCAGCCACGCGGCCGCGCGGGCAAGGCTAGGGTGGACACCAACGACGCACTGGCCGGCACCATAGGGCGGACAAGCGAAGCGCCTTCCGCCAGCTTCGCGCAGGCGGAAAGTGGCGGAAGGCGCTTCGCTTTTCCGCTACAGGCATGGCAACCCAGGCCCGCCCCATGCCAAGCCATGCTACAATAACCGCACCCACCACAGGAGGAACCGGATGCCGGACAGCCCGATCACGATCCCGGCCCGCAGAGGCAAGGCCGCCTTCGTCGCCAAGGGCCAGACCATCAAGGTGATCAACACCCATGGCGAGCAGGTGGTCGACACCTGGGCGTTCAACCGCGCCGACCTGACCGAGTTCATGTCGATGGAACACAGCCGCGCCGGGATGCAGCGGATGATCCCCAAGCCCGGCGACGCGCTGCTGACCAATCACCGCCGGCCGATCCTGACGGTGCTGCAGGACACCTCGGGCGGTATCCACGACACGCTGATGGCGGCCTGCGACATCTATCGCTACCAGGGATTTGGCGTCACGGAATACCACGACAACTGCACCGACAACCTGGCGCAGGGGATGCGCGAACTCGGCCTGACCCCGCCGGAGACGCCCAGCCCGCTCAATCTGTTCATGAACATCCCCTGGACGACGGAGGGCACGCTGTCATTCGATCCGCCGGTGTCCACCCCGGGAAGCTACATCGCGTTGCGGGCGGAGATGGACCTGGTGATCGCGTTCTCCGCCTGCCCGCAGGACATGCTGCCGATCAACGGCCGCGACGGAAAACCGACCGAAGCGCACTTTACGATCGGGTGAGCAGGGCAAATGCACCTCTCCCGCTCTTCGCGGGAGCGGTCGCGGAGCACCTGCGACGCGGGTGAGGGTCTTGCTCGCGGCACCCCTCTCACCAGTCTTGCTTCGTCGCCGACCTTGGTCCGCGAAGGGCGGGCGAGGTGTAAATGGATCATCAGCACACCGACGATCTGCCCACACCCAGCGCACAGCTTGGTCAGCTTATGTGCACCACCTACGAATCCACCCCCGCCAGCCGCTTGCGATACCCGAAGGACCGCTCGATCCGCCCGACGATATGCTCACCCGCCAGGATCGGCGCATACCGGCACTCGGCCTCCGGTGTCCCCAGATCGCGCGGATCGACCACCGCCTGGTAATCCGGATCATGGAACGTTGCGATCGACAGCCGCTCGCGCCCGGAACGGTTGATCACCCGGTGCGGTGTCGAGGCGTACCGGTCATTCGTCCACCGTGCCAAAAGATCGGCGACATTGATCACCAGCGTCCCCTCGATCGGCGGCGCCGGGATCCAGCGCCGGGTCGATCGCTCCAGCACTTCAAGTCCGCCATTGGCGTCCTGCCACAGCAGCGTGATGCAGCCGAAATCGCTGTGCGGCGCAACGCCGAACTGGTCCTCGCCCAGTTCCACCGGCTGCGGTGGGTAGTAGACAATCTGCGTCCGCTGCAACGGCTTGCGGTAGCATGCAACGAAGAAGTCCGCAGTCAGATCAAGCGACACCGCCACTGCGCGCATCAGGTCCGCCCCACACGCCAGCATCGCCGCGTAATACGCCTCCAGCGCCACGCGGAACGCCGGCATCCCCGGCGGCCAGTTGTTCGGCCCGCGCAGTTTTTCCCCCGCCAGCACGGCGGGATCGTCCTCCGGCAACTCAAGGCCGATGCTGAAGAACTCCTTGTGGTCCGGCTTGCGTGCCTCGTACATGTGCGCGTCCCCCAGCGCGTTGAACCCCCGGTGTCGTGCGTTCACCGCGGCCAGGCGCTTCGCCTCCGGCGCCTGGCGGAAGAAAGCCTGCCCCTGCGCGTGCACCGCCTCGATCACCGAAGCCGGCACGCCATGGTTGGTGATATAGAAGAACCCGTCGGTCAGGCAGGCGTCGCGGATCGCCCGCGCGACGCTACGCGTGCCCGCCGCGTCGTGCGCCCGAAACCGGGCGAAGTCGATGATCGGCAGCATGCGCGCCCCCCGTGTGGTAGACCCCGCGCTGTCAAAGCGCCGCCGGGTTTTTAGACCACCTTCACCGCGAGTGGAATCGCCACGTCCTTGTACACCTCGCCCGCTCTTCGCAGGAGAGGTCGGCTAGCGGAGCGAGACGGGTGAGGGTCTTGCTGCGGCGCGACCCTCACCCTCGTCGCATCGCGCCTCGACCTCTCCCGCGAAGAGCGGGCGAGGTGTACGGAGTTCTACTCGGACCCACCCCGCTTCAGAACTCCCGCAGTGTCTGCCGAAGCGTGCCGCCTGAATAGGCCGTCCGCGCCAGGCCGCGGCGTTGCAGCGCCGGCACCAGCCCCTCGGTCACCTCGATAATGAAGCGGCGGCTGGTGCGCTGGTACGGCGTGCTGATCAGGAACCCGTCGCCGCCGACCGCCTCCGCCACCTGGCCCATACGTTCCGCCACCGTCTCCGGCGAGCCGCAAAAATCCACCTCCGATTCCGCGTTGCCGAACCGATCCATCGCCAACTGCCGCAGCGTCTTGCCGCTGCCCCATTGCGCGAACTTGTCGAGCGAGCCCTGTTCGCCGTTCGTGGTCAGATGCGGCAACGGCTCATCCAGCGGAAATTTGGAAAAATCGATGTCGGTGACCGTGCCGATGCTGGCCAGCGCGCGCTCGATCGCACGCGGGTCCGACACCATGCGCTGCCGCTTGGCCTGCGCTTCAGCGTCGGTCTCGGCCAGGATCGGATACATCAGGAACAGCACCTTCACGTCATCCGGGTTGCGCCCGAACGACACCGCGTGGCGGCGCACGTCGTCGCGATACTGCTTCATGCCGTCGATGCCGTTGGCGATCGCGATGATCGAATCGGCGTGCCTCGCCGCGAAGGCCCGTCCGCGCGGCGACCCGCCGGCCTGCACGAACACCGGCTGGCCCTGCGGCGCACGCACCGTGTTCAGCGGCCCGCGCACCTTGAAGAATTGCCCCTCGAAATTGATCGGCCGCACCTTGCGGTAGTCAGCGTAGGTGCCGGTGTCGCGGTCCATCACCACTGCGTCCGCGTCCCATGAATTGAACAATTGGCAGACCAGGTCGACGTACTCATCGGCCATGTCGTAGCGCTGCGCACGTGGCGGCAGCTTGTCCATGCCGAAATTCTGCGCCGCCCCGTCCTCGCCTGACGTGACGATGTTCCAGCCGAACCGCCCGCCGGCGATATGGTCCAATGTGGCGCACAGCCGTGCCAGCATGAACGGCGGATAGGCCAGGGTGGAGAAGGTCGCCACCACACCCAGGTCGCGCGTCGCCGCCGCAATGATCGCGGCCAGCGGCGAGGGGTCGTGCTTCGGCACCTGCAACGCGTGCTTCATGGTGATTTCGGCGGTGCCGCCGTAGGCCTCGGACACCATCAGCGTGTCCTCGATCATGATGTAGTCGAAGAAGGCCCGCTCCAGCGCCTTCGCCATGTCGACGTAGAACAGGCCGTCCCACGGCGCGCCGCCCACCGCCAGCGGATTGTCCCATTCGCCCGGGGTGAAATTCATGAACCAACCCAGATGCAGCGGCTTGCTGGCCATGTTCAACCTCGTTCGCTCTATACGGGAAGCCACGGAATCCCAGCAATTTTCGGGCCAGTGCGTAACGACGCATCCGCCGCGGTGGATCCGGGTTGGGTTGGGGTGGAGCGAGCACCCCGGTCCCGCCAGTCAGTGTCGCGGTCCTTCAGGATCCACCAGCATGCCAGGACCCGCCGGCATGGGCGGCATTCGCTCCAGGCAGGCGCCAACCGGATAGGGTTTCGCAGCGAAGCAGGCGTCGACGATTACGTCGACCCGCGGCCGCGGGTTGCCATCAGGCCGCCAGCTTCGCCGGCTTCGGCCAGCGCGCCGCGACCGCCGGCAGCACCTCCTCGATCAACCGTCGCGTCTGGTCCAGCAGATCGGCATCGTCCCCGCCGGCCGGGCGCAGGATGAATTTCGACGCCCCCGCCTCCACGAACCCGGCAATGCGATCGACAATCGTCCCGGCGTCTCCCACCGCGAACATCGTCATCGGATCACGGCCAGTGCGTGCGCGATAACTTTCCATCGCCCGCGCCATCCCCGGATCGTCCGCCCGCCCGAAGCGGAACGGAAACGCGGCACCGTAATGATCCTCGTCGATCGGCCGCCCCGCTGCGATCGCCGCCTCGCGGATCGCCGCGATCACCGGGCCGATCTCGGCCACGCCCTCCCCGCCCGCCTGCCAACCGGTGCCATATTTCGCGGTGCGCCTGATCGCCGCGGCCGAGGACCCGCCGATCCACACCGGCAAATCCGCCTGCACCGGCTTGGGCGAGATCGAAGCGCCCGTCAGCCGGTAATGCACGCCCTCGAAATCCACCACGTCCTCGGTCCACAGCCGATGGATGATCTCCAGGCTTTCGTCCGTCTTCTTCCCCCGCGTCGCCGGATCAAGGTGCAGTGCTTGCCATTCCGGCCCGCGCGGACTGCCGATGCCAAAACCCGGCAGCAACCGTCCCTCCGACAGCACGTCGATCGTCGCGCACTGCTTGGCCAGCAGCACCGGATCGCGCATCGCCAGCGACACCACGTTGACGCCGAACTTGATCCGCCGCGTCCGCCCGGCAATCGCCGCCAACGCCGTCATGCACTCCAGGATCGGCTGGCGGCTGACCAGCCGATCGGTCTGCCACAGCGAGTCGATGCCGCCCGCCTCGCACAAATCCACCCAGCGCCAGAACGCGGCCGGGCCGCTGAATGGGAACTCCATCAGCCCGAGGCCGACGGCGATGCTTCGTGCCACACGGCCCTCCGCTGCGGAAACTCACCAGCCGACAGGCTACAGGCTGCCGCCCCGCTCGACCAGTAAGGGGTTTGCCAAGTTGCGCTATGCTGCCCCTAGGCAGAACGGACCGCGAGCGATGGCCAACCCACCCAGAAGGATCGGCTTCGTGCTCGCCGCGACCGAGCACGGTACGATGATCCTCAATCGTTTCGACTACCGCCATTCCGACCAGGGCACCTATGGGGTCGGCCACCAACTTCTGAACAACGCCGTCTACGACCCGGCCGAGATCGGCAACGCCCTGCAGCTTCTCGCCGCGCGGCGAACCCATTTCGGCGACGGGGTGGTGGCGATCGACTGCGGCGCGAATATCGGCGCGCACACGCTGGAATGGGCACGGTCGATGACCGGCTGGGGCTCGGTGGTTTCGATCGAAGCACAGGAGCGCATCTTTTATGCCCTGGCCGGCAATATCGCGCTCAACAACTGCCTCAATGCGCGCGCAATCCTCGCCGCCGTCGGTGCAGCCGACGGGACCATGCGCATTCCCACCCCGGATTACCTCGCGCCGGGAAGCTTCGGCAGCCTCGAGCTGAAACAGGCGGACGCCAACGAGTTCATCGGCCAGACCATCGACTACACGGAAGACGCGCTGACCGAGATCCGTACGCTCACCATCGACTCGTTCGGTCTGACGCGGCTCGACCTGATCAAAATCGATGTCGAGGGCATGGAGCTTGAAGTCCTGGCAGGCGCGAAGCAAACCATCGCGCGTTGCCTGCCGATCATCATCGCCGAGCGGTTGAAGACGAACCACGAGGCGCTGGTGGCGACGCTCGCCGCACACGGTTATCGCGTGGTGTCGGGGCCGATGAACGTGTTCGCGATCCATCCGACCGATCCGACGACGGGGCAGGTCATCGTCATGCGACCCTGATCGTCGACCCCGCCCAGCGATGTCCAGCGGCAATGTCGTTGCGGCATGTTCTCGCCGCGCTCGCGCAGCACGCGGCAGTTACCCTGCTGACCCTCGACATCGCCCTCCGCGCCTGGCCGCGTCAGCTCCCGAGATTGATCACCGCGACCCGCCGGTTCCGCGGCTCGGCTGTCTGATCCCCGGTCAGCACGAGCAGGCCTTCCTCGCCCATGCCCACCGCCTCCAACCGAGCAGGATCGACCTTGAAGTTGGTCGCGAGATAGTTGCGCACGGCGGCGGCGCGGCGATCCGACAGCTCCTTATTGTAGCTGGCGGACCCGATGGTATCGGTGTGACCCTCGATGCGGAAGCGATAGGGGGCCAGCGCGGGCTGAGTGAGCGCCTGGCCCAGTTGGTTCAGGGTCCGCATCGCCGGGGCCGTAAGTTCTGCGGAACCCTTCTCGAACTGCACGTTCAGGTTCACCGACGGCGCCGCCTCGGTGGATGCCGTCGAGGTGTGCCTGGTCGAGCTATGTGCAGTCGAGGCAGGTGCCGTTGGGCCAGGTGCGGTCGCGCCGGGCGTCGGATTGACCGCTCGGATGCCACGGCTGGGTCCGCTGGCCCCCGTGGGCGACAGTGACTTCACAATGTCGTCGGCGCTCGGATTGGCAGTCGGGGAGGTTTGGGCGTGGCCTGGGCCGATCAACGTGATACCGGCACCGAACAGCGCAAGCGACACAAGCAGGCGCAACGGCAAATACATGACGCAACTCCCCCTGGATAGACCCCTTCCCCATCGCGGCGGGCGGTTGGACATAGCATTCCCCGGTCCGTCGTCGAGAACAATCTCAGCCGCACGATGCCGCGCACTCGAAACGATCACCCTTCCAACATTTCGCGCCCCGCGGCGCATCCACGCGATCGATCCGACCGGCCGGTTCGCTACCAGTCCCGCAACGGCGGGTCCCGCAACAGTCAGTCCTTCAACAGCACGACCGCCTCGACCTCCACCGAGATGTCTCCTGGCAGGCTGCCCATGCCGACCGCCGAGCGTGCCGGCCGGCCGTTGTCGCCGAACACCGCGACAAACAGGTCGGTGCAGCCGTTGATCACTTTCGGGTGTTCGGTGAAGCTCGGCACCGCGTTGACCATGCCGAGCACCTTCAGGATCAGGTCGACGCGATCCAGCGTGCCGGCGGCAGCGCGGATGTTGACCAGCAGGTTCAGGCCGCACAGCTTGGCGGCCTCATAGCCGAGCGTCGCATCCACCTCCGCGCCGACCTTGCCGGTGATCATTGATCCATCGGCACGGCGCGGCCCGACGCCCGACAGGAACAGCAGGTTCCCGGCCAGCCTGAATGGAACGTAATTGCCGATCGGCGCAGGGGATGGCGGCAGGATCAATCCGAGAGCCGTAAGGCTTTGCTCCGCACTCATGGGCAGACCTCCTCTGTTGCGGCGCTTACCGTGCCCGTCTCTTTGCGCCGATGTCCAGATTGCTCGCCGCGAGGTCGAGGCCAAGCGGACACACGGCGCCCGCGGCGGCGGCGTACCCGGTCCCATCGCCCGCCGGCGCCGATCGGGGGCCAGCCCCATAGGAATCAGGATAACGGCGGACTGGGGCAAAACATTCTCCCCCACAGCACATCAAATGCCGCTCTGCTACCGAAATGCACTCGCCAAGCTGAAAGTCCGGTCTTGCGGCCGGCCTGCCCGTCCCCCTACCGTCACGCCGGGACGGCTTGAAACAACGGAGGCGAGAATGCGCAGGCAAACCTGGTGGCAGGCGTGCATGATAGCGGCGGGGCTCGCCTGCTGGGCAGCGCCCGCGATGGCACAGAAATCGGCGGACACCCTGCGTTTCACCTCGCGCAATGCGATCCCGAACGTCGATTTCTATTACAACTCGTTGCGCGAGGGCTACGTCGTCCAGATCCACGCCCAGGACGGGCTGGTCTATCGCGACCCGGACACCTTCCAGATCAAGCCGCTGCTCGCCGTGTCCTGGAAGCCGGTGGACGACACCACCATCGACTTCGAACTGCGCAAGGGCGTCACGTTCCAGAACGGTGACAAGTTCAGCGCCGACGACGTGGTCTACACCATCAACAGCCTGCTGGCCGACAAGGACCTGGCGGTCCCCAGCAACTACCTGTTCCTCGCCGGCGCGGAGAAGCTGGATGACTATCATGTGCGCATCAAGCTGAAGCGGGTGTTCCCGGCGGCGCTGCAATACATCTCGATGGTGCTGCCGATCTATCCGCAGGCGTATCGCGAGAAGGTCGGCCCCGACGGCTTCTCCAAGGCGCCGATCGGCACCGGGCCGTACAAGATCACCAAGGTCGACGGCGTCAACGAGATCGATATGGAGCGCTACGACGGCTATTACCCCGACAGCCCGAAGGGCAAGCCGGCGATCCGTTTCATCAAGATCCACGAGGTCGCCGATGCAGCGACCGAAATGGCCGAGCTGCTGGGCGGACGCGCCGACTGGATCTGGGACTTCAGCCCCGACCAGTTCGACGCCGTTGCCGCCATGCCGACCCTGACCGCGCTGCGCGCCGAGACGATGCGCGTCGCCTACATGCAGATTGACGCCGCCGGGCGCACCGGGGCGGACAACCCGCTGACCAAGCAGAAGGTGCGCCAGGCGATCGCCTACGCACTGGATCGCGCGACGATGGCGAAGCAGCTCATGCAGGGCAATTCCCGCCCGCTCGACGCGCCGTGCTTCCCCACCCAGTTCGGCTGCGAGCAGGCCGCCGCGGTGCACTACGGCTATGACCCGGCGAAGGCGAAGCAGTTGCTCGCCGAGGCCGGCTATCCGAACGGCTTCGACACCACGCTGGTGTCCTACATCCTGTCGCAATGGGAAGGTGCCATCCAGGGCTACCTGCAGGCGGTCGGCATCCGTGCCCATATCAACCACCTACAGGTCGCGGCGGTGATCCAGCAGGTGCAGGCCGGCAAGACGCCGATCAACGTCGGGAGCTGGGGCAGCTACTCGATCAACGACGTCTCGGCATTCTTCCCATACTTTTTCACCGGCTCGGCCACGGACTACATGCGCGATCCGGAGGTCGAAAAGCTGGTGACGCAGGGCGGCGCCGTGACCGATCCGGACCAGCGCCGCAAGGCCTACAGCGAGGCGATCAAGCTGATCACCGACCAGGCGGAATTCCTGCCGCTGTTCACCTACGTGAAGACCTACGGCTTCTCCCGCCAGCTAAACTTCAAGCCGTTCCCGGACGAGTTGCCGCGGTTCTATCTGTCAAGCTGGAAGTAGTCTTCGCCAAGAGCCCACGCCGATACGCGAACGACCGGCGCGGGGTGGATAGCCGGCTCAGGACCGACCACGGGAGTACGACAAGCGGCGGGCAGAGCCCCTATGCGCTGCCGCGTCGGTGGGCCCAGGTCACGCCGCTGACAGCACCGGTCCGTCCGCCAGCGCCGGGATGCGCAGCGGCGCGGGTGGCGCCTCGCCCTCGCGTGAGACCACGGGTTCGCGTATCATGTAGCCGCGACCCCAGGTCGTGCCGATCATGTTGTCGGCACCGGCCTGCGCCAGCTTCTTCCGCACCTTGCAGACGAACACGCCGATGATCTTCATCTCCGGTTCATCCATGCCGCCATAGAGGCGGTTGAGGAACGCTTCCTTGGTAAGCACCATGCCCTTGCGCAGCACCAGCAGTTCGAGAATGGAATATTCCTTGCCGGTCAACGGCACCATCCGGCCCTCCACGGTGACCTCGCGGCTGTCCATGTTGAGCCGCAACGGCCCGATATACAGGGTGGACTGGCTGAAGCCCTTGCCGCGCCGGACGATTGCCTGAATGCGGGCGAGCAGCTCCGCGCGATCGAACGGCTTGGTGATGAAGTCGTCGGCGCCGAGACCGAGGCCCTTGACCTTGGCGGCCGGGCGGGTCAAGCCGGACAGAATCAGAACAGGGGTGTCGTTGCGCCCGATGCGCAGGCGGTGAACCACCTCGAATCCCTCGATGTCCGGCAGCATCAGGTCCAGGATGACGATGTCGTAGTCATAGTGGCGGGCGAGTTCCAGGGCTTCCTCACCGGTGTTGACGTGGTTCACCACGGCGCCACTCGACTTCAGCATCAGGGCGACACCTCGTGCCGCGGTGATGTCGTCTTCCACAAGAAGGACGCGCATTGACGGTACTGCGGTGTAGGGTACTATAGATACCACTATTGCGTGTATTATTCATAGTTCGTTCACGAAATAAGTGCATTCCTAACAAAATCTCTGAGAATGGTTCGTAATTATCAGGAAGACACAACCGAAATTATCACGGTCAGGTGTCACGATCACAATGCACGAAACATCTCTTGCGGAAAAACTTCAGGGTTGTTGGGCGGCGGTAGCCGACCTCCTGCCAACGCGCATCCAGGGGACACTCACCGGCGTCAGCGGCCTCTTGGTGGAGATCGCCGGGCTCGCCGGGGTGACCTCGGTCGGTGATCGCATAGGCCTGTCTGCCCGGGACAACCGCGTCGTTCTCGCGGAAATCGTCGGTTTTCGCGGCGGTCTGGCGCAGGCTTTGCCATTCGGCGCCGCCGACGGGCTCGGTCCCGGCGGCCGGGCCGTCGTGCTGGGCGACGGGGGACCATGGCCGTCGCCGACGCCTGGCTCGGCCGCGTGGTCGATCCGCTCGGTGCTCCGCTCGACGACCGTGGACGGCTGGCGCTCGGCCCGATCCGGCGCGTGGTTCGCGCCGCTCCTCCACCGGCAACCGCGCGCGCCAGGCTCGGGCCACGGATCGACCTCGGCGTCCGGGCAGTCGACCTGTTCGCCACCTGCCGACAAGGTCAGCGCCTCGGCCTGTTCGCCGGATCCGGCGTCGGCAAGTCGACCCTGCTTGGCATGCTGGCCCGCCAGGCGGTCTGTGACGTGGCCGTTCTCGCCTGGTCGGCGAGCGCGGACGCGGGGTCCGCGAATTCCTTGAAGATGATCTCGGCGCCGACGGCCTCGTGCGGTCCGTGGTGGTGGTTGCCACGTCCGACACCTCGCCGCTGCTGCGCCACCAAGTAGCCTACGCCGCGACGACCATTGCCGAGCATTTCCGCGACCAGGGCAAGTCCGTGCTGCTGATGATGGACTGCGTCACCCGCTTCTGCCTCGCGCTGCGCGAGATCGGGCTTGCCGCCGGGGAACCGCCGGCCACGCGCGGCTATCCGCCCAGCACGTTCGCGGAATTGCCGCGGTTGCTGGAGCGCGCCGGCCCGGGGCTGGAACGACCCGACGGCACGGCCGGCCACATCACCGCGCTGTTCAACGTTCTGGTCGAGGGTGACGATCAAAACGAGCCCGTCGCCGACGCGGTGCGCGGCACGCTCGACGGGCATATCGTGCTGGACCGGCGCATTGCCGAAGGCGGCCGCTACCCGGCGGTTGACGTGCTGCGCTCGTTGTCGCGCGCCGTGCCGGGCTGCAGCAGCGCCGAGGAGAACGCATTGGTCCGCCGTGCCCGCGCCATTCTGGCGACCTGGGCCGATATGGCCGATCTGGTCCGCCTCGGAGCCTATCGGGCCGGCACCGACCCGGTGGTCGACGAGGCGGTTGCGCTGGCGCCACGCATCGAGGCGCTGTTGGTTCAGGACAAGCAGGAGCACAGCCTACTGGCGGCAAGCTGCGCCGCTCTGCGCGCAACGTTGGCGCCACGCTGACACGGCGCGCGAACCGCTGGACACATTGCTGCGCCTGCGCCGGCTGGAGGTGCAGGACCGGATACGCGCGCTGGCGACGGCGATCCGGGCCGAGGAATCCGCCCACTTGGCACGCACGGCCTGCGCCGAAGCGATCGCACGGGAGACCGCGGCGGCGCGGTCCCTCGCCGAGTGTGATGCCACACTGGCCGGCTTTGCCGCCTGGCGCGCGCCGCGCTTGGCGATGCACGCGGCGCGATGCGTGCCGTGGAACTCGCATTGGAACGACGCAAGCTCGCCACCGAACAGGCGACGCAGCGATCGGCGCAGCACGCGCTAGATGATGCGACGCGCCGCCCCGCCGCGGCCGGTCCCGCAACACCTTAGCCAAGCGTTGCACTTCGTTTGTGAACTTAGGGCGCCAGACTTAACGCCCACGGTGCGCCCGATTGGCCTGACTGTGCCGCGGCTCAACCTCGTTTGGGCGTCTGCAGCCGGACCACATTGGAGGATCGTCGTGGCCGGCCGCGCAGATAGGTCAGCATCGCCTGCATCTCGCGGATGGTGAACGGCTTGCGCAGCATGCCGCTGATCGGGTTGGCGGCACTTACCGACGGATCTGCCATCTCGGCATAACCGGTGGTGAGAACGATGGGCACGTCGATGTCCAGCTCCCGCATAGCGGCGGCAACCTGCAAGCCATTCATCCCCGGCATCGCGTAGTCGACAATCAGAATGTCCACGCTGGACCCGGCGTCCGCCAGCAGTGCAAGCGCCGCTGCGCCGTCGGCTGCCCCCATCACCTCGCAGCCGAGATCCCGCAGCATTTCCACGGTGACCTCGCGCACTGCCGTATCGTCATCGACGACGAGCGCCACAGTTGGCGCGATCGGCCGGCCAAAGGGAGCCGCGTTGGGTTTGCCGCGCGCCGTTGCCACTTCCTCGACGGCGCGCGGCAGCAGGATGGTGACCTCCGTGCCGCGATTTGGGGCGCTCGACAGCCGCACGGTTCCGCCGGACTGGCGCGCCAGACCGTAGACCTGGGTCAGCCCGAGGCCAGAGCCCTCGGGCCCCTTGGTGGTGAAGAACGGTTCGAACGCGCGGCGCTGCACCTCCGGTGTCATTCCGCTTCCGGTATCGATGACGCTCAATCGGATATACTCGCCAGGCGCGATATCGCTCGTGCCGCCTTGGCTTCCAACGGCGGCTTCGTTTGCCGTGAGGATCGTGATCCGGCCGCCGTCCGGCATCGCATCGCGCGCGTTCAGGCACAGATTCAGGATCGCTGCCTCGACTTGACCGGGATCCACCAGCGTGGGCAGCAAATCCGCTGCGAGGTCGGTGACAATTTGGATCCGGCGGCCAATCGCGCCAGTAGCCAGCGCGACCACCTCCGCGATTAGGCGATTGAGATCGGTCGGCTGCGGGACCAGCCGCTGGCGGCGCGCGAACGCGAGCAGGCGCGCGGTCAACTGGGCGCCGCGCTGCACGGCACCGGTGGCACGCTCGATCAGCGCCTGCATTCGCTCCTGGTCCGCGCCGCGGCTACTGGCGGCACGGCGCTCCATGAGCTCAAGGTTGCCCAGAATGGTCGCCAGCAGGTTGTTGAAGTCGTGTGCGATGCCACCGGCGAGTTGTCCGACCGCCTGCAGCTTCTGCGCCTGGTGCAGCGCAACCTCGGTCCGTTCGCGCTCGGTGACCTCCACCTGCAGCCGGTTGTTCGACTCCGAAAGCTCCTTGGTGCGCTCGGTCACCAGGGCTTCCAGCAACTCGGCCTGATGCTCGCGCTCAAGCTCGCGCGCGTGCAACGCCGCCGCCATCGCATTGAACGAAATCGCCAGCGCACCAAATTCCGAACGCTGCTCGCCGATATCTGCGCGCGCCGACAGATCACCTTCGCGCCACCGGCGCGCGGCCGCCAGCAGGCGTTCCGTCGGACCGATGATGAAGCGGCGTGCGGCGAGCATGGTGAGGACCAACGCCAGGGCTGCCGACAGAGCCGCGAACTCGATTTCGCGTCGGCTGGCCTTGTCGATGTCCGCGGTCATGTCGGGCGGAAAGAATGCAGCAACGATCGCGAGCCCCTGCGGTGGCAGCGTGGCAGGGATGTAGGCAATCAGACGTTGCCTGCCGTCGTAACCCTGAATGGTTGCGATGCCCGCGGCATTTCGCTGGATCAGGGCAAGGGTCGCGGGCTGCACCTTCCGATCCGGATTTCCCCCGGGGCCACGCAGGCGCCCAAGCATATTGCCGTCACGATCAATGATCGCCAGGCCTGCATTGGCCAGTAGCTTGCTGCGATTGAAGCGCAGTTCCGCGAGGTGGCGATTAAGCCAGTCGAGGTCCAACGCCACCACGACCACGGCAAATGGATCACTGCTGGAAATGGATCCCGCTTGCCCGGGAAGCGAGGACATCGGCAACCCCATCGGCAGGAACGGCCCGTCGATGCCCGCCATGGTGGTATACGTGCCGATGCGAAACGCGTTGGCGCTGAGCAGATCCGCGATCCATTCCGACCTCGGCGCACGCACGCTGGTTAAATTCGGGTCGGACGCGCAAACCGCGCGCCCCATGCCGTTGTACAAGGCGATGAATTTATAGGCCGGCAGGTCGTGCCGCAGGGTTGCCATCTGCTCGGAGCACGTCGGATCGAGCGCCACCAACTTGGCAAATTGGCCGGTTGCGGAGGCAAGCTGGCGGGCGCCCTCGACGATGCTGACCAAATCACCCTTGACCAGATCCGCCTGCCGCATCGCCAGTTCGCCAAGCTGGCCTTCTCGCGCCTGCCGAAGTTCGACCTGTACAAGCAGTTGCGCCGCGATCATCGGCAACAGACAGACCAGGATCAGCAGCAATAGCCGCAATGGCAGGCCCGTGCCGTGGTCGTGGCCGCGCCGGGCCGCGGCGCGGACAGTCGTCGGCTCGCCGGACTGCGGGTCGCTCGCGGCACGGTCCGGTGTGGCGCTGCGGTGGTCCACGTCCGATTCAATCCTCCCCCTGCCGACGCATCGCGTGAGCCGGCGGTGCTAGCTCACGGGACGATCTCGTGCCGAAGGGGGAATGTCGACGGACGACTGAATATGGCATTGCGCGAGAAACGGTACGAAATGCTCGAGGTCCGGGGTCGGCAGATCCTTCACCTTTGCCCCATCGTCGCAACGGCGCAGCAGCACCGCGGTTTCCGCATACGGCTCCGCACGGAATGCCGCGACCTCCGGCGGTGACATCGGGCCGCCTTGCAGGCTGAGGCTGAGCACGCTGTCGGGCGACAGCAGACCAAAATAATCCGGCTCGATCGCGCACAGATACCGCTTGGCCGCAACATGCAGGCGGACCGGTTCCGTCACGTCCGCCGGGAAATACCGCACCAGAAACGCGTGCCCGAGCATTTCATGCCGGTCGTCCAGCCCGTCAGCGGCGGGGTTGCCACCCAAGCCGTGCACCATGTGCCCGATGTCATGCAGCAGCGCCGCGGCGATCAGTGCCGGCCCGCCACCCGATTGCTCGATGAACAGCGCGGACTGCAGAGCGTGCTGCAATTGCGATACGTCGTGCAGCCCATAGCGGTGCTGGCCTTTGTCCGCCATGAGCGACACCAGCCACTCGATCGACCCCACCATCCAGTGCCCCATCCGGTTACGCCATCGGAATGCCCCATCGGGGTGTCCGAAGGGGATGGCAAACTAGCATCTGCCATCGGCAAAGCAAAACGGATTGCGGGCATCCGCGATAAGTGGTTGCACACCACGGAGATGACAGGACACTTACCGAAGGGAAGCCCACATGCTTGACCAGACGCTTGGCTGCCTGGTGCAGGATGCAGCAGCGACGCGGCCGCTATATGCGATCCGGCCGCGGGAATTGGCGGGCTTCCTTGATGGACTTCAGCCAGCCCAGGCCAGCTTCGTGCGCCAATCCGGGTTTGTTGCGGCAGCACAAGAGCTGATATTGTTGCCGGGGTTGGGGCTGCCGGGACAGGACGGTGTCGTCGGCGCGGTGCTTGGCCTGGGCGAGGATCAGTCAGCCAATGCCTTCGGCAATCTGGCATTTCGGCTGCCCGAAGCGGTGCCATGGCATCTGCAACTCGCCGAGGCGGCGCACGAAATCGCGGTCCTCGGCTTCTGTTTGGGTGCCTATCGTTTTGGTGGCTTGAAGCAGTCCACCGAACGCAAGCCGGCACAACTGTTGATCCCGGCACAACCCGGGCGCGCGCAGGCGGAGGCGCGCGCAATCTGGATGGTGCGTGATCTGATCAACACCCCGGCCAACCTGCTCGGCCCGGCGGAACTGGCGGATTGCGTCGCGGCGCTCGGCCGGCGTTACGATGCCGCCGTCACGATCCATGAAGGGGCGGCGCTCGATGCGGACTATCCGACGGTTGCCGCGGTGGGCCGCGGTTCTGCTCGCCCGCCACGTGTGGCTTGCCTGCATTGGGTGGGCAGTGCCGCGCCGCCGGACGCACCGCTTTTGTCGTTGTGCGGCAAGGGCGTCTGCTTCGACACCGGCGGCTACGACCTGAAGCCGTCCGCCGGGATGCTCCGGATGAAGAAGGACATGGGCGGCGCTGCCACGATGCTGGGCCTTGCCCGGCTGGTGATGGAGGCTGACCTGCCGCTGCGGCTCGCGCTGCGTGTCGGCTGCGTGGAGAATTCTGTATCCGGAACGGCGATGCGGCCGCTCGATGTGATCCGCACCCGCAGTGGGCGCACGGTCGAGGTGGGCAATACCGACGCCGAGGGGCGGCTGGTGCTGTGCGATCTGCTCGATGATGCCTGCGCCGAGACGCCGGCGCTGCTGATCGACGCCGCCACGCTGACCGGTGCGGCGCGGGTGGCTCTTGGACCGGATTTGCCAGCGCTCTTCTGCAATGATGATGATTGGGCGGCGAATTTGTTGCGCGCCGGCGAAACCCGTCACGACCCGATGTGGCGCCTGCCGCTGTGGTCCGGCTACGCCGCATGGCTGAATAGTCCGATCGCCGATCTGAACAATGTGTCGGGGAAGCCGCATGCCGGCGCGATTGTCGCGGCGTTGTTCCTCCAACGGTTTGTTGCCGCCGGCACGAAATGGGCACATCTCGATCTTTATGCCTGGAATGATCAAACGCGCCCCGGACGACCCGAAGGTGGAGAAGCGCAAACGATTCGCGGGTTGTATACGGCGATCCACGATCATTTCGTGGGCGCTGGACTTGCTGGTTCCGCCAGGCCCACGTGACCGGTGGGGAATTGACGTCCGATCCGCTCGGTGGCTCCTGGTGCCGAAATGTCTTGCATTCTGTCATTGAAACGATGTAGGACGCCTGTCGTACCGGCTGACCCCATTCCGACTCGTGGACGAACCGCGGGCGGTCCGCTGGCATCAAGAAAGGGTTGACCATGGCAGTTCCTCCAACGCCCGACCAACTGGTAGGGATCTTGAAGCACACGACGGTCACGCTGGTCCGCCGCGACGGGGCCGATTTGTCGGCGCGCCAACTGGCTGTCTTCCTGACCTGCTATCTGATGGACGCCGGCCACACGGTCCGCGGTCTGGCCGCCGACCTTAAGGTCTCCAAGCCGGCAATCACGCGCGCGCTCGACCGCCTGGGCGAACTCGACTTCGCGCGCCGCAAGGTCGATCCGGCCGACCGCCGTAGCGTGCTCGTGCAGCGTACCGTCAAAGGCGCGGCCTTTCTGCGCGACCTGCGCTCGATCCTGTCTGAAGCGGCCACCGCCGCACGCAAGGGGCAGACCGCCACGCACGAGCCTGCCAAGCGCGCCGCCCGCGCCTGACGCAAGCGGCTAATACCATCGGCCCTAAACATTGACGCAGGGGACACTACTCCACGTCATGCCGGCGAATGCCAGTATCCACGACTTGCCTTCGTTGCAGCAAAGAAAGTCGTGGATACCGGCCTGCGCCGGCACGACGGGGGTAGCACCGAAGAGTCGATCATCCGGGCGCCCGGTATAACTCCCACGGCTGACGCACCAGACTGACGACCGCGGACTGCCGCGGCGGGTCACACGCCGGGTGCTCTGGTTTCTTATTCAGGCGTTGGTGCTGCCGCGTGCAGCAGGCCGGCAGCCCGCAAATCTGCCCAAAGTTCTGCGGGAATCGCGTGGTTCATCAACCCCAGATTCGCGGTAAATTCGGCCGCCGAACGAGGCCCCGGGATGATCGCGGCAACTTGTGGATGCGCTAGTGGGAATTGCAGCGCCGCTGCGGCCAACGGCACGTCGTGGCGGTCGCAGACTGCGCGGATCGCGTTGACGCGGCTGACCACGTCCGGCGGTGCAGCCGCATAGTTCCAGGTGTCACGACCCGCCAGGATGCCCGAGTTCAGCGGCCCGCCGACCACGATCGAGGTACCGCGCTCGGCGCATAGCGGCAGTAGGTCATCCAGCGGTGCCTGCTCCAGCAATGTGTAGCGCCCGGCAAGCAGAAATACGTCCCAGTCGGCGAAGCCCAGGGCTTCCATCAGCACCTCCCGCTCGTTCACGCCGATGCCTATCGCACTGACCACGCCTGTGCGCTTCAACTCGTCCATCGCGCGATAGCCGCTGTCCTTCAAGATTCGCATATGGGCGGCGTGCGTTTCGGCGCCGTGCTGATACACCCCGATATCGTGAACATACAGGATGTCGATCTTGGCCAGCCCAAGACGCTGATAGCTGTCCTCCACCGAACGCATGATGCCATCGTAGCTATAGTCGTAGATCACCTCGAAGGGCATCGGTGCCATGCGGCCGTCCGTCGTTCCATTGGGCGCCTCACCGGGCTGTCGGCGTGGGCGCAGCAATCGGCCGACCTTGGTTGACAGCACCCATTCGTCACGCGGCTGGTCGCGCAGCGCGTCCCCGACGCGACGTTCGGCCGCGCCCACGCCATAGAACGGCGCCGTATCGACGTAGCGCACACCGGCGTCCCAGGCCGCGCGCACCATCGCCTCGCCCTCGGCCTGGGTCACCTTGATACGGCTGCCGCCCATCGTCGCGGTTCCAAGGCCCAACTCGGTGACTTCCAGGTCGGTTCGTCCGATCCGTCGCTTTTTCCACATGGCGGCTGTTCCCTCTGAAAAGACCCGCCGCGCAGCATACAGCATCGGACCGGTTCCACCCACACGCGCGCCTCTCAGCGTCCCCGTTCTCATCGCCCCCTTGGCACAAGGCCCGCTCTCGGCCGATCATGGCATTCGACCGTCATCAAACTTTAGGAAGGAAGCGCCACATGCGGATCACCGCAGTCCGGGTCCTTGAAGTGCACGGAGCGATGCAAACCGACGGCCTGTTCTGGGAAGAACGGCTGGTGCGGCCGATCGATATCTACCCGGAATTTCGCGTGCGCGACGATTTCGAAGGCGGCACCCAGACCGACACCACGCACTTCGCCCTGGTGCAGTATTTCGCCCGCATCGAGACCGATGCCGGCATCATCGGGATCGCCGGTCCGCTGCCGGAGATGGTGGCAATCTTCGTCGCCAAGCGGCTGCGCCCGATCCTGCTCGGCCAGGATCCGATCGCCCACGAGAAGCTGTGGGATCAGATGCACCGCATCATGGTGCACGGGCGCCAAGGTGACGCGATGCTGGCGATCAGTGCCATCGATTGCGCGCTGTGGGACCTTAAGGGAGCCTGGCTCGACCAGCCGGTGTATCGTCTGATCGGCGGCCCCACGCGCGATCAGATGCCCTGCTACGCGTCCATGCTTGGCTTCGCCGTGCGCGATCTCGGCCGCGTCCGAGCGCGCGCCGCGGAGTACCAGGCGATGGGCTACCGCGCGCAGAAATGGTTCTTCCGCCATGGGCCAATGAGTGGCCCGCAGGGGATGCGCGACAACGTCGCCCTGGTCCGCACGCTGCGCGAGACGCTCGGCGACGATGCCGACATCATGCTGGATTGCTGGCAGTCGTTCGACCCGATGTACGCGATCGAACTGGCCGAGCGCATCGTCGAGTACCGGCCACGCTGGCTGGAAGAATGCGTGATGCCCGACCGCATCGATAGCTACCGCAAGGTCAAGGACGGCATCTCAATCCCGCTGTCCGGTGCCGAGCACGAATACACGCGCTGGGGCTTCAAGAGGTTCATCGATGCCGACGCGCTGGATATCCTGCAGCCGGACATCTACTGGGCCGGCGGGCTGAGCGAGACGCTGAAGATCGCCGCCTATGCCTCGGTGCACGACCTGATGGTGATCCCGCACGGCCACTCGACACCCGTCAACCTGCATTTCTCGCTGGCGCAGTCGCCGCTGCTGACGCCGTTGCAGGAATACCTGGTGAAGTGGAACACCATCAACCAGCACTTCCTGGCGCATCCGGTTGTGCCGGATGGCGGGGTGCTGCGTCCGCCAAGCCACCCGGGACTGGGCATGGACCTCGACCCCAGCAAGATCGAGCGGCAGACGGAGGTGATGGCCTGAGGTGCCCAAGGAAGATCACCGCGGAGCGAGCGGAGACGGCTTACGTCGCGTGGCGGCATCGTCCGGACCGCGCACCTCGCCCGCGCCGGCGGGAGAGTTCGGCACGCGCAGTGTGGCGGGTGAGGGTGCTCGCCGCCGCCCCCATTTTCCGACTCATATCGCGCTCGTTCGTTACCAAAAACGATTTCGGACAAACCGCGCCGAGATGATGACTCTCCTCAACAAAAGGAACCCTTGATGGAGTGGCTTCAGTACGCGTGCTACGTTCTTGGCGGTGCCTTCCTCACGAACGCCGTTCCGCATTTTGTCAGCGGCGTGATGGGGCGTCCGTTTCAAAGCCCCTTCGCGAAACCGCCTGGCAAGGGCCTGTCCTCTTCGACGGTGAACGTGTTTTGGGGCTTTCTCAACGCCGTCGTCGGATATCTTCTCATATGCCGCATCGCAAGCTTCGATCCGCGCTCGACGGCCGATGTCGCTGCTTTGGGATCGGGCGTTCTTCTGATGGGCATCATGCTGGCGCGCATGTTTGGCCGACTGCACGGCGGCACCCCCCGGAAGGCGCATGAGCCGTAGCGAAGCCGTTTCAGCGCGCATTCCCGCGGCCTGCTTCGGCGAGTTGCTTTGCGCGCGATGT
This sequence comes from Acetobacteraceae bacterium, assembly GCA_035696165.1. Taxonomy (GTDB): domain Bacteria; phylum Pseudomonadota; class Alphaproteobacteria; order Acetobacterales; family Acetobacteraceae; genus Palsa-883. The sequence goes on from DASRQX010000354.1 coordinate 25,327, forward strand.
CGGTCCGCAGCTTCACCCCGTCCCGCGCCCTTCCCCCCGTCACCCAGTGTGCTAAAGCCCGCGCCGCATGCGCCATTTCCTGGACTTCGAGAAACCGATCGCCGAGCTGGAGAGCAAGATCGAGGAACTCCGGCGCATGTCGGAGCCCGACGGCATCAATATCGCCGAGGAAGTATCGCGCCTCTCCGAAAAGGCCGATCGCCAATTACGCGCAACCTACGCCAGGTTGACCGCCTGGCAGAAGACCCAGGTCGCGCGCCACCCTGACCGACCCAAGGCGCTGTCCTACATAGCTGCGCTGATCACCGAGTTCACCCCGCTCGCCGGCGACCGCGCGTTCGCCGACGACGCCGCGGTGATCGGCGGCATGGGCCGGTTTCGCGGCCGATCCGTAGTCGTCCTGGCCACCGAAAAAGGCGCCGACACCGACACCCGCGTGAAGCACAATTTCGGCATGGCCCGGCCCGAAGGCTATCGAAAAGCCCGGCGCCTGATCGAACTGGCCGGTCGTTTCGGCCTGCCCTTGCTGACCTTCGTCGACACCGCCGGCGCCTACCCCGGGATCGACGCCGAGGCCCGCGGCCAGGCCGAAGCGATCGCCCGCTCCATCGAGGCCTGCCTGGAAGCTCCGGTGCCGGTCGTCGCCACCATCATCGGCGAAGGCGGCTCCGGCGGCGCCATCGCCCTCGGCGCCGGGGACCGGGTGCTGATGCTGGAGCATGCGATCTACACGGTGATCTCGCCCGAAGGGTGCGCCTCGATCCTCTGGCGCGACGCCGCACAGGCGGCAACCGCCGCCGAGGCACTGCGGCTCACCGCGGAGGATCTGAAGCGGTTGCACCTGATCGACACGGTAATCCCGGAACCTCTGGGCGGGGCACAGCGCGACCCGGCGGCCGCCATCGGCGCGGTCGGTGATGCGCTGGCCGCGGCCCTGGCACCGCTGCTGGCTCTGGACGGCGCGGTCCTGCGTGCGCGACGGCGCGAGAAGTTCCTGGACATGGGACGCGAAGGGATCGGGTAATCCAGACGACTTTCCCCCTTCCTGCTGCGGGAGGGGGAGGGGCCGGCGCCAGCGTCGCGTCGAAGCTCACTGCGCCCCGACCCTCCGCCAACCCTCGAACCCATGGCGGAACGCGAACTCCCGGCTCCAGCCCATCCTGACGCCGACGGTTCAAACCCGGCCACAACACCGAAGGGGGGTGAATTTCCCACCGCATCGCTTTAACCTCCCACCGACCGGTCCGCGTTCCAGGCCCGCCCGGAGGTACGTCGCAATGAACGACACCACACCCGCCCTGCGCCAGCACTTCTACGACCAGCTCGGCCCGCACAGCCTCGCCCCGCTGTGGGAGCGTCTGCACACCCTGGTCACCCGCGCACCCACCACGCCGGCCGTTCCGGTGCTGTGGGACTACGACAACGTCGTGCGCCCCTACCTGATGCAGGCCGGCAGCCTGATCACCGCGAAGGAGGCCGAGCGCCGCGTGCTGATCCTAGAGAACCCCGGGCTGCGAGGTCACACCTCGGTCACCCACGCGCTGTTCGCCGGCATGCAGCTTATCCTGCCCGGCGAGGTCGCGCCCGCCCATCGCCACGCGCAGTCCGCGCTGCGCTTCGTCATCGAGGGGCACGGCGCCTACACCGCAGTAGAAGGCGAACGCGCACTGATGGAGCCAGGCGACTTCATCATCACGCCAAGCTGGACCTGGCACGATCACGGCAACGAGGCCGACGCGCCCGTCGTGTGGCTGGACGGGTTGGACATCCCGATCATCCGCCTGCTGGACGTCAGCTTCGCCGAGCCGGCCAACGCCGAAAGCCAGACCGAGACCCGCCCGCAAGGCGACAGCCTGGCCCGTTTCGGCGCCAACATGCTGCCGGTCGACTGGAAGCCGACCACAAAGAGCTCCCCGGTCTTCGCCTATCCGTACGCTCGCACGCGCGAGGCACTGGCGACACTCGCGCGCAACGGCGCCCCCGACCCGTGCCACGGTCACAAGCTGCGCTACGCCAACCCCGCCACCGGCGATCACGCCATGCCGACGATTGGCGCCTGCATGCAGGTGCTGCCAGCCGGGTTCGATACCGCGCCGTATCGCTGCACCGACGGCACGGTCTATGTCGCGGTCGAGGGCACTGGCGAAACGATCGTCGGCGACACGGTGTTCCACTGGAAGCCGCGCGATGTATTCGTCGTGCCGAGCTGGCACCGCCATCACCACCGCCCCGATGGGGAAGCCGTGCTGTTCAGCTTCTCCGACCGCCCCGTGCAGGAAAAGCTCGGCTTGTGGCGTGAGGAAAGGGGCCACGCCTGATGTTGGAACTGCGCCCGGGTTGCGAATGCTGCGACCGCGATCTTCCGCCGGATAGTCTCGACGCGCGCATCTGTTCCTTCGAATGCACGTTCTGTGTGGGTTGCGCCGACGGCGTGCTTTGTTGCCGCTGCCCCAACTGCGGCGGCGAGTTGGTGCGCCGCCCGGTGCGCCCCGCCGACAAACTCGCGCGCTTCCCCGCGTCGGTCGTACGCAAGGTCAAGCCGCAAGGGTGCGTCGCCGTTGCTTGAACGGCGGCTGATCAGATGCGGCTCCGCGACCCACCGACGGCCCAAGGGTCCGATACCCGTTCAGATTTGCGTTGGTCGGCCGTATCGAATCACCAATGGCTGCCCGCTACAAATCCTTGACCAGCCGCAGCGCATCATAGATCGCGGCGTGGATGTTGCGACTGGCGACCGCATCGCCAATGCGGAACAACTGAAACTGTCCCGCCGGGTTGCGCACCACCTCCTGACGCCGGCCGGCCAGCAGCGCCGCGTGGTCGATCTCCCCCAGGTTGAGCGACAACGGGCGCAGCGTGTCATAAAGCTCGGTTGGCGGCAGGGTGCCGTGCTCCACCACTACCTGATCGACAATGCGCTCGAACCGTTCCGGCCCGTGATCGGAGCCCACTACCGCGCATAGCGCGTTGCCTTCGCGCCGCACCGACAGCAACCGAACGTTGATGGTGATGTGCACCCCGTGGCGATGGAACGCCGCCGCATACAGCGTGTGGTTCATGCCGCCCATCTCCGGAGCGAAATACCGCTCAGGCGAAACGATCTCTACCGCGCTGCCGGCCTCGGCAAGCAGCTCGGTGGTCTGCATCGCCTGATGCCCACCATTGTCGTCGAACACCAGCACGCGCGCGGCCGGCGCCACGATGCCTGACAGGATATCCCAGGTTGAAACGACCAGATCGTTGCCTTCCGTGAGCACCGAGGTATGCGGCACGCCGCCGGTCGCCAGGATGACCACGTCCGGCGCCTCGGCCAGCACGTCGGCCTCGCCTGCATAAACCGAGAACCGCGGTTGCACGCCGGCGGCGTCCAGCCGCTGCATGCGCCAGTCCACGATCCCGATCAGTTCCTTGCGCCGCGCCAGGCGACAGGCGAGCAGAATCTGGCCGCCGGGTTGCGCGGCCGCCTCGAACAGCGCGACCGGGTGGCCACGCGCGGCGGCGACCCGCGCCGCTTCCAGCCCACCCGGACCGGCGCCCACCACGACCATTTTGCGCCGCCGACCCTCGGTGCGCGCGACAACATGCGGCATCGTCGCCTCACGCCCTGTCGCGGCGTTGTGCACGCACACCGCGTCGTTGCCCTCGTAAATTCGATCGAGGCAATAGGTCGCGCCCACGCAGGGCCGGATCTCCGTCTCACGTCCTTCGGCCAGCAGCCGCGCAATATGCGGTTCGGCGATGTGCGCGCGCGTCATGCCGACCATGTCGAGCTTGCCCGAAACGACCGCGTGCCGCGCCGTCGCGACATCCTGGATGCGTGCCGCGTGGAACACCGGGAAGCGCGTCGCGGCCCGCACCTCGCCGGCGAAATCCAGGTGCGGCGCCGTGCGCATCCCCATGATCGGAATCACCTGTGTCAGCGCCGCGTCGGTGTCCATGTGGCCGCGGATCACGTTGAGGAAATCCACCTGCCCGGTTGCCACCAGGCAGCGCGCGATCTCGATGCCTTCAGCGCGCGACAGGCCGATGTCCCAGTCCTCATCCGCCACCATGCGCACGCCGACGATGAAGCGGGGATCGGTTGCCGCGCGCACCGCGTCCAACACCTGGCGGATGAAGCGCAGCCGGTTGTCGAGGCTGCCACCGTAGTCGTCATCACGCTGGTTGGTGACTGGCGACCAGAACTGGTCGGGCAAATGCCCGTAGGCCTCGATCTCGATCCCGTCCAGCCCGGCCGCCTCCATCCGTGCCGCGGCCGAGGCGTAATCGGCAACGATGCGCGCGATGTCCCAGTCTTCCAGCGCCTTGGGAAATGCCCGATGCGCCGCCTCGCGCACCGACGAGGGCGCCAGCACCGGCAGCCAGTCGGCCTTGTTCCACACCGTACGCCGTCCGAGATGCGTGATCTGGATCATCACCGCCGCACCGTGCGCGTGGCAGTCGTCCGCCAGACGGCGCATCCACGGTACGATCTCGTCCTTGTAGACGAGCAGGTTGCCGAACACCGGCGGCGAGTCGGGCGAGACCACCGCCGAGCCCGCCGTCATCGTCAGCGCGATGCCGCCCTTGGCCTTTTCCACGTGGTAGAGGCGGTAGCGATCCTTCGGCATGCCGTCTTCGGAATAGAACGGCTCGTGCGAGGTGCTCATCAGCCGATTGCGCAACGTCAGGTGGCGGAGCTGGAACGGTTGCAGCAGCGGGTCCGTGGTTGCAGCGGCGCTCATCGATGGTGGTCCCGTCGGTTCAGCCCGATGATAGCAGCCACGCTCCATGGCCGCCTCAAGTTCGGCATCCTTCCCTCATGGGCGCTCGACATCACGTTTCGGGCAGACGAGAGGATCGTCGACGCGACCGTCGAAACTACAAACAATTCCATGGCGGCCGGGACTATGCCGCATTTTACCGCCACGGAGAGGCCGACACGGACGCCTGACCCAGTGTTCCGCCGCCTCCACGGCACGGTCTTGTCCCCAAATGCCACTCGGTGCCGCTTGCACTGACCACCCCTCCCGGGCCTGATGGCGCGGGCTTCAGAGGGTGCGGCAGTGCCACAGACGCAGGCGGCCGGCGAAGCACGCTTCGTGACCGGCAACATCATGCACCACGTCGTGGTCATGGCCGGGACCGGGGCGATCGGGCTGATCGCTGTCTTCGCCGTCGATCTGCTGAACCTCTTTTACATCTCCCTGCTCGGCCAGCAGCCGATCGCCGCGGCAATCGGCTTCGCCGGTGTCGTCGGCTTTTTCCAGACCTCGGTGCTGATCGGTCTGACCATCGGCGTCAGCGCCGTGGTCGCGCGGAGCATCGGCGCCGGCGCGGCGCCGGTGGCGCGGCACATTGCCGGCACCGGCCTTGTGCTGATGGTGCTGGCAGGCCTGGTCGTCGGCCTCGGCACCGTGGCCTTGCTCGGCCCGATCCTGGACACGCTCCGCGCCACCGGCGACACACGCCGCCTTGCCGCGAGTTTCCTGGTGATAACCTCGCCTTTTCTGCCGCTCCTCGCGGCGGGAATGTGTTGTTCCGGATTGCTGCGCTGCATCGGCGACGCAAGCCGGGCGATGAATGTCACGCTGTTCGCGGCCCTCGCTACCGCGATGATGGACCCGGCACTGATCTTCGGTCTGCATCTCGGCCTGCAGGGGGCCGCGATCAGCACGGTGTTGTCGCGCTGCGTGTTGGTGACGGTCGGCTGGCGCGGGGCGGCACGGCGGCACGACCTGATCGCCCGTCCGTCGCCTCAGGCCCTGGCCGGCGACGTCGCCGCCATCTTCCGTATCGCCGGCCCTGCCCTGCTCACCAACTTCGCAACGCCCGTCGGCTCCGCCTATGTGACCCGCAGCATGGCGGCCTTCGGTCCCGATGCGGTGGCCGGCCAGGCGACGATCGACCGCATCTCCCCGGTCGCGTTCGGGCTGGTCTATGCGTTGAGCGGCGCGGTCGGTCCGATTATCGCACAGAATGTCGGCGCTGCCCGACTGGATCGTGTGCGCGAGGCCTTGCGTGACAGCTTTGCCTTTGTGGCAGTAACCGTGCTCGCGGCTTGGGCGATGCTTGCGCTGGCGCAGGGGCTGGTGGTTCGCGCCTTCTCCGCCGGCGGCGTGACGGCAGAACTCGTGCATCTGTTCTGCTCCTGGCTCGCCGCCGGATTTCTGTTCACTGGCGCGCTATTCGTCGCCAACGCCGCTTTTAACAATCTTGGCTATCCGGTGCTTTCGACGGTGTTCAACTGGGGCCGCGCCACCCTCGGCACGATCCCCTTCGTGACCTACGGCGCACAGTTCGGGCCGGTCGGTTTGTTGGTTGGCCAGGCCGCCGGCTCGGTGATCTTCGGGACGCTGGCGGTGATCACGGCCTTCCGCATTGTCAACCGGCTGGGCAGTACCGCCGGTCGGCCCGGCAATGCCATGGAGATACCTGCCGGCACCGGCAACGCCGCCGTCGCGGCCCTCGCGGTTCGCCCCTGGCGCAACTGGCACCTGCCGGTGCACCTGCCCATCCACCGGCACACAGAAGGCCGCGGGTAACGCAAAGCCTCCGTCGCGCCAGTTCCTCAGCGCCCAAGTTGACGTGGCGCTCGTCCGCCCCTGGCCCAGTCGGTTTGGCATGGTGCATGATGGGGAACCGCAGCACGCGACGCCAGACGCAGGGGGTTCATCGATGCTGAGCACCGCCGACATCACCCGCTACGCTGCCGACGGCTATCTGCCCGGTCGTCCCTTACTCACCGCCGAGGAAATCGCCTACTACCGCGCCGGCTGCGAGCGCGGTTGCGGCCCCGTGATAACGGCCCCCGGCCGCCGCCAGTCCAGCAACCGGGTAAAGCCCTATCTGCTGTTCCCTTGGGCCGCCGCGCTGGTGCGCCAGGCGCGCATCCTCGACTGCGTCGAATCGCTGATCGGCCCGGACCTTATGGTGTTCCACACCACCGTCTGGCTGAAGGAACCGCACAGCGAGACCTTCGTCCCCTGGCACCAGGACGGCACCTATTTCGGCTTGGCCCCGTTCGAGCACGTCACCGCCTGGGTTGCGCTGACCGATTCCACGCCGGAGAACGGCTGCGTCCAGATCATTCCGCACTCCCACACCACCGGCCAACGCCCGCATTTCGACCAGCCGGACCCGAAGGCCATGCTGTCGCGCGGCCAGACGCTGGCCGAGCCGATCGACGAAACGTGCGCCGTGGCACTGGAACTCACCGCCGGCGAAGTATCGTTCCACCACACGCTGGCCTACCACCGCTCCGGAACAAACCGTACCTCCGAGCGTCGCATCGGCATCGGCGTCAGCTACATCCCGACCCGCGTGCGCCACGTCGGCACCACACGCCTGTCCGCCACCCTGGTCCGCGGCACCGACACCTACGGCCACTTCGACCACGAACCGGCGCCGCTGGCAGACGAGGATGCCGCCGCGTTACGCGCCCACGCGGACTCCATCGGCCGCTTCTGGACGGCCTCAGAGAACATCCCGGCCATGGCGCTAATGCACTGACCGAAACTAGAATGTACCGAAACTAGAATGGGCGGAAACGCGCAGCGCCTTCCGTCGCTTCGTAGCGTCGCTCACGGAAGGCGCTGCGCGTTTCCGCCCCACACCATCATGATGTCGGTTGCCCATATGGGCGGCACCCTGCCCAGCAAAGCGGCGGCCCTCGCAGCGCGCGCCTACTGCGCGGCGCACAAAATCCCCCTACCCTCGGCACATCGATTGCACCTAACATCCCCCACCGGGAACGCGTCCGCGCACTCGCGAGCAAAGGAGCGGGCCGATGGCCGCCAAACCCTTCCACCTCGGCTGGTTCCTGCAAGGCTCATCCGTGCAGGCCTGGGGCGAACCCTGGACCGGCCATATCGGCCGCACCTGGATGGTCCCCGAGCTGTTCACCGACATGGCCCGCTGCCTGGAGCGCGCCTGCTTCGACTACATCCTGATCGAGGATTCTTCCTATGTCGGCGAAAGTTTCGGCGGGTCGACCGAGATCTATTTGAAGAACGCCATCGCGGTGCCGCGGCAGGATCCGTCCGTGGTGGCCTCGCTGATGACCACCGTGACCTCGCGCATCGGCATCGTTCCCACCTTCGGCACCTATGCCTACCCGCCGTATCTGCTGGCGCGCCTCGTGGCCTCGCTCGACCAGGTGTCCGGCGGGCGGATCGGCTGGAACGCGGTCACCGGCAGCTCCGACTTCGCGGCGATGAATTTCGGCCTGCCGGGCATGCCGGAGCACGACCTGCGGTATGACATGGCCGATGAGTACATGCAGGCGGTGAACGCGCTGTGGGATTCTTGGGAGCCAGGCGCGATCATCGCCGACCGGCACAGCGGCATCCTGGTCGATCCCGCGAAGGTGCACGCGGCGAACCATGAGGGCCGCTTCTTCAAGACCCGCGGACCGTTGAACTCCGGCCCGGCGCCGCAGGGGCGGCCGGTGATCGCGCAGGCCGGCGGCTCGCCGCGCGGGCGCCAGTTTGCAGCCCAACATGCCGACACCATCGTCGCCCATACCAAGGGGACTGCCGCGATGCAGGCGTATCGTGACGACGTGCGCAAACGCATGATCGCGTGCGGGCGCGATCCCGACTCGTGCAAGGTGTTGTTCCTGGTCGCGCCGATCATCGGCGAAACCGACGAGGAGGCGCAGCAGCGGAAGCGGGCCCGTGCCGCGCGCGCCGAGGCAACGCTGGCGCAACGCCTCGCACATTTCGGTAAGGTGACAAATATCGACTTCGGCAAGTTCGACCTGGACAAGCCGTTGCCGGCCGACGTCACCACCAACGGCCATCAGCAGAACCTGGATGAGTTTCGCGCCAGGGCTGCCGGCCGCTCCATCCGCGCGACGATGACCGATGACAGTGTCACCAGCCTTTCGGTCGAGCTGGTCGGCACGCCGGACTCCATCGCCGCCCGCATGGGAGAAGTGATGGAGGAAACTGGCGGCGACGGGTTTCTGTTCTCAATGCCGAACGTGCATCGCCGTACGCTGGCCGAGATCGAGGATGGGTTGATCCCGGCCCTGCAGGATCGCGGCTTGGTACGCGCCGCGTACAGCCACACGCAGTTCCGCGACAATCTGTTGGAATTCTGAGGAGGATTGCCATGCCCCCGATGCTGACCGAGCTCGACCGTCGTGCGTTCCTGGCCCTTGGGGCCGCAGCCGGCTTCGCCGGAATGCGTGGCGCACGCGCCGAAGAGGCGGTGAAACTGGCTGAGTACACCGCGATTCCCGAGCAGCTGAAGGGCAGCGGGGAGCTGCGCATCGCAGGCTATGGCGGCAGCGCGCAGGATGCGCAGCGTAAGGCGTATTACGAGCCGTTCGGTCGGCTGGCCGGCGTGAAGATGATGGATTTCGACGGCGCCAACATCAACAAGGTGAAGGCGATGGTCGAGACCAAGAACGTCGAGTGGGACGTGGTCCAGCTCAGCCGCGGCACCGTGCGCAGCCTGATGAAGCACGGCGATTATTTCGAGATGATCGACTACGACCTTGTGGATACGGCACATATCGATCCAATATACCGATACGACTACGCGCTGGACATGCTGGTGTGGGCCGAGGTGATGGCCTACCGCACCGATGCGTTCAAGGGTGCGGTGCCGGTGGGCTGGGCGGATTTCTGGGACACCAAGAAGTTCCCGGGCGACCGTGCGCTGGGCGGTGCGGGGCCGAGCACACCGGAGCTGGAATTCGCGCTGATGGCGGCGGGCGTGGCGGCGGACAAAGTGTATCCGATCGACATCGACGCAGCGTTCGCCAGTTACGACAAGGTCAAGGGCAGCGTGGTGAAGTGGTGGGAGACCGGCGCGGTGCCGACGCAGATGTTGACGGATAAGGAGGTCGTCGCCACCTCGGTGTGGAATGGCCGCATGGCGGCGATCCAGGCAGCGGGCGTGCCAGCAGCGATCAGTTGGCCGCAGGGCATGCTGAAGCGCGATTGCTGGGCGGTGCCGAAGGGATCACCCAACAAAGCGAACGCGATGAAGTTCCTCGGGTTCGGCACGATGGCGATCTCGCAGGCGCGGCTATCGTCGTTGATCCCGTACGGCTCGGTGAACAGTGAGTCCGATCAGTATATCGCGCCGAAGCAGTTGGAGGTGCTGCCGAGCTCCGCCGCCATCAGGCCGAAGCTGGTGCCGTATGATTACGCCTGGTGGGCAGACAACCGCGATGCAGTGATCGGCAAGTGGAACAAGTGGGTGTTGAGCTAGGCGATGGACGGCACCGGCGTGATGACCGCGGGTCAGGGCGCCGCGGTCTTCTTGTCCGGCCTGGAGAAGCGCTTCGACGGCGTGGGTGCCGTACGCGGCGTGTCGTTGGATGTTCGTTCCGGTGAGTTTCTGACTTTGTTAGGACCGAGCGGGTCGGGCAAGACCACCACGCTGATGATGATTGCCGGGTTCGAGATGCCGAGTGCCGGCGACATCGCGATCGACGGCAAGTCGGTCGTGGGATTACCACCGTACAAGCGCAACATCGGCATGGTGTTCCAGAACTATGCGCTGTTTCCGCACCTGACCGTGGCGGAGAACATTGCGTTTCCGCTGAAGCAGCGCGGCGTCGATCGCACGACGCGGGCGCGGCTGGTGGAGGAGAGCCTGGAGCTGGTGCGGCTGCCGGGGTACCAGACGAGGTATCCTCGGCAATTGTCAGGTGGCCAGCAGCAGCGTGTGGCACTGGCACGGGCGATCGTGTTCCGACCTCGATTGTTGTTGATGGATGAACCGCTGGGCGCGCTTGACAAGCAGTTGCGCGAAAGCCTGCAACTGGAAATGCGGCGGCTGCACGCGGATCTGGGGATCACGTTCATTTACGTGACGCATGATCAGGAAGAGGCGCTGACCATGTCTGATCGTGTGGCTGTGATGAATGAAGGGCTGATCGCGCAGGTGGGATCACCTGAAGAGATCTACGACCGGCCATGCGACCGGTTCGTTGCTTCATTCATTGGGGAATCGAATTTTCTATCCGGGACGGTGCGCAGCGTTGAGAATGGGATCGTGGTGGCTGAGTGTGCCGGCGGGATCGTGCGTGGAGCGATGGCGGGATCGGCACGGGTCGGCGCCGAAATCACGCTGACGGCACGGCCGGAGCGAATCCGGTTTGCCGACGCGGCCGTCGCGGATGGTGCTCGCTCGAACCGACTGCGGACGACAGTGGTGGAGGCGGTGTTTGCCGGCGAACGTTGTCGTTACCAATGCCAGAGTGCGGGCGGCGTCACGATCGTGCTGAAGGAACCGTCCGGCGCCGGCGTGCGGCGGCGGGTCGTCGGCGAGACGGCGGACATCGTCTGGGCCGTTGACGACACGGTGGCGGTGTGAGGCAACCCACTTGAGCGTCGTCCTATCGATTGCGATACCCACTGCGTCACGCGTAAGGCGCCACTGGAACCCATCCCCGCTGCTGCTGACGCTGCCGCTAGTCCTGTACATGCTGGTGTTCTACGCATTGCCCGTCGCGGCGATGCTGATGCGTAGCGTATCCGACCCGAATTGGACGCTGGAGAACTATCGCCAGCTCGCGCACGACACTGTCTTCTTCCACGTCTTCTGGACCACGCTGCGCACCGCGCTGGTCGTCACCATTGGCGCCCTGCTGCTGGGGTATCCCGTCGCGTTGGCGCTGGCTCGCTTACCGCGCGGGCCCGCAGCAGTGGTGCTGGTGCTTGTTCTGTTGCCGTTCTGGACCAGCGTGCTGGTGCGTAGCTACGCCTGGATGGTGCTGCTAGGTCGCCATGGGTTAGTAAACGAGGCGCTGACCGCCGCCGGCCTGATCGATTCACCGCTGAAGCTGCTGAACACCCCCATAGCGGTCTATATCGCGATGATCCACATCCTGTTGCCCTACATGATCCTGCCGATCGCCAGCGTGCTGCGGCAGATCGACCCCGCACTGCCGCGCGCCGCGGCCGGGCTGGGATCGACGCCGTTCAGCACCTTCCGCCAGGTGGTCCTGCCGCTGTCGATGCCAGGCGTCGCTGCTGGTGTGCTGCTGGTGTTCGTGCTGTCGCTCGGTTTCTACATCACACCTATGTTGGTCGGCGGGCCACACGACATGCTGCTGTCGATGCTGATCTCGCAGCAGGTAGAGCTGATCGACTGGCCATACGCATCGTGCCTGTCGGCGACGCTGTTGGCCGCGACACTGGTGATGTTGGCAGTGTTCCAGCGCCTGCCGGGCGTGCGCAACGTGCTGCGGGTGGCCGGACGATGATCGTGCGCCTCTCCCTGGGGACCGTGGTTGCACTGGTGCTGCTGTTCATGGCGCTGCCGATCCTGGTGATCGTGGTTCTGTCGTTCTCCTCGGCGACCTATCTGACGTTCCCACCGCCAGCGTTCGGCCTGCGGTGGTATCGCGAATACTTCGCCAGCCACGAATGGTTGGCGGCAACCGGACTTAGTCTTTCGGTTGCCGCCTGTGTGGTGGTGCTGGCAACTGTCTTGGGAACCCTCGCGGCGCTGGGTCTCGCGCGGTTGAAGCCCGCGCTGCGCACCGCCGCGGCGGCACTGATCCTGTCACCCATGATCGTGCCGGTGATCGTGGTGGCCATCGGCATCTACTACGCTTATTCCCGCTACGGATTGGTCGGCAGCCCTGTGGGCCTGGTACTGGCGCAGACCTGCCTGGCGGTGCCCTTCGTTGTCACCAGCGTCACCGCGAGCCTGGCCGGGTTCGATCGGCGGCTGGAACAGGCATCGCTGTCGTTGGGCGCGACGCCATGGGGCACGTTCCGCCAGGTGACCTTGCCGCTGATCCGCCCGGGCGTGCTGGTGGGGGCGCTGTTCGCCTTCATCAGCTCTTTCGACGAGCTGATCGTGGCGCTGTTCCTGTCTGGCTCCGGCGCGGTAACCCTGCCAAGGCGCATGTGGGATGATCTTCGTTTCGAAATTGATCCGACAATCGCGGCGGTGTCCACATTGACCGTTGTGCTGACCGCATCCCTGCTGGCTGCGGCGCACCTGCTGCGCCAGCGCGGGGGGCGGTTGCGCACGCATTAGGGGTGGCTGCTGGCCGGCCGGGCAGGACGCGCTATACTCCATCCGACCCATGGGGGAGTGACCGATGTCCACGACGACGCTGCCGAATGCCACCCTGCTCTCGACCTACGAATCCATCACCCCGGGCTCCGCCGCCCTCGCCGCACAGGCCCAGGCGGTGCTGCCCAGCGGGCTGGCACATGACAGCCGCAACTTCGACCCGTATCCGATCTACGTCACGCGAGCCGCCGGACCACTGAAGTGGGACGTCGATGGCAACAAGTATGTCGACTATTTCGGTGGCCATGGCGCGCTGATCCTGGGGCACAATCACCCGAAGGTGCTGGCGGCGGTGCACGCGGCGCTGGACAGGGGCACCCATTTCGGCGCCTGCCACGAGCTTGAGGTGCGCTGGGCGGAGCTGGTGTGCCAGATGGTGCCGTCGGCGGAATGCGTGCGCTTCACCTCCTCGGGCACCGAGGCGACGCTGATGGCGCTGCGGCTGGCGCGCGCCTACACCGGGCGAACCAAGCTGCTGCGCTTCCGTGGCCATTTCCACGGCTGGCACGACCACATGACCAACGGTCATCATGACCACTTCGATGGCAGCGCAAGCGCCGGGGTGTTGGGCGGCATCGCTGACCACGTGCTGCTGTGCGATCCGAACGATACCGACGGGCTGATCAAGATCTTCGAGCAGCATCGCGACATCGCTGCGGCGATCCTGGAGCCGACGGGTGCACATTTCGGCCGCATGCCAATCGAGCAGGCGTTCCTCAAGACGCTGCGCACGCTGACCAAGGATACCGGCACAATTCTGATCTTCGACGAGGTCGTCACCGGCTTCCGCTGTTCCCCTGGTGGCGCGCAGCAGGTGCTGGGCATCACGCCGGATATGACCACGCTGGCGAAGATCCTGGCCGGCGGCATGCCGGGCGGCGCGGTGTGCGGACGCCGCGACATCCTTGACCTGCTGGACTTCAAGCGCACCAAGGCAAAGGGGATCGAGAAGATCGCGCATCCCGGCACGTTCAACGCCAATCCGGTGTCAGCCGCGGCAGGCATCGCAACGTTGGAAATCCTGTCCACCACCGATGCCAACGCAAAGGCCAATGCCTATGGCGAGACGTTGCGCAAACGGATGAATGAGGTGCTGCTGGAGGAGAAGGTGAAGATGGCCGTGCACGGCTCCTACTCCGGCTTCCATGTCTACACAAACCCCGACAAGGACGACATCACGCCGGGCCAGTTTGATGCGACGGCGTATATCGCCAAGATGATCAACGCGAAGAAGGACGGCTTCGCCAACGCGCTGCGGATGGGCATGTTGGTGAACGGTGTCGATGTGAACTCCGGGCCGTCAGGCACCATCTCCGCCACGCATGGCGACGACGAGATGGCTGTCACGATCGACGCCTTCCGCAGCACCATCCGCGCGCTGAAGCGCGAAGGGGCACTATCCTGATGTAATCCACAACCACCGATAGGGAGGCAGGTTATGACCACGATCAGTCGCCGTTCGACACTTCGATTGGCTGCCAGCTCCGCGCTGGCCGGACTTGCGGTACCCTCGATCTCGAGGGCAGCAGAGAAGTCCGTCACCGTGGGCATCGACCTGTCTCTCACCGGGGCGGACGCCGATACCGCGGTTCGCATCAAGGACGGGTTCCTGATGGCGATCGATGAGGCGAACGCCAAGGGCGGCCCGGCCGGCTATCACATCAATGTCCTGCTCCTCGACGACGGCACGGCGACCGCCGGGCAGTATGATCCGGCGCAGGCGGCGGTGAATGTCCGCAAAATGGTTGCGGACAAGACCTGCGTCGCGGCGCTGGGGCCCATGAGCTCCACACCCGGCAAGGCGATGTCGCCGATCTTCAGCCAGGGTGGGCTGGCGACCATCACGCCGACCTCGACCAACCCAGACATCACCGATCCGAAATTCGCCGGCCTGTACCGCCCGGCGGGGAAGGCGGTGTATTTCCGCACCGTCACCACAGATGCGTATCAGGGGCCGAATCTCGCCAACTACTTCGCCGACGTGATCAAGGTGAAGACGATGTACGGGCTGGATGACAGCGGCGCGTACGGGATTGGCATTTCCACGGCATTCGAGAACCGTGCCGCGAAAAAGGGCATCAAAGTCCTGGGCCATGACCGGCTTGACCCCAAGGCGGCCGACTACACAGCCGCGCTGACGAAGATCAAAGGGCTCAACCCAGACCTGATCTATTACGGTGGCGACGCGCAGGCTGGCGTGAAGCTGGCCAAGCAATCATATGACATCGTGCCGAAGATGCTGAAAGCTGGCGGCGATGGCATGTATGGGCCGTCGGTGCTGTCAGGCGCCGGCTTCCCCGCCGCGAACGGATGGTATGCAACGGTCGCCAGCCCGCACATGATCCAGCAAGACACACTGGAGCCATGGGTCAAGCGCTTCGCAGCCAAGTTCAACCTGCAGCCGTCGGATTACTCAATCACCGCGTACGACGCCGCGTTGGTTGTGCTCGACGCGATCGAGCGGGTGGCGAAGACCGGCAAGCCGGTGACACGCGAGGCAGTGCGGGATGCCATCCAGGCAAGCAAGACGAAGACGCTGCAAGGCGTGGTGTCGTTCGACGATAACGGCGACCTGACCAGCCGGGTGGTGAGCATCTTCCAGGTGCAGCATGACCCGAAATATCCCGACGACGACATCGTGCACCAGTATAAATATATTGGCGCCGCGCCGGACGAGAGCGTCTGACACGGGCCATGCCGGCGCGGCCGGGCTTGACCGGCCGCGTCGGAACGCCATCCGATACCTTAACCTACGACCCAAGGAGCCTTACCCCGATGAATGACGTCCCGGCCGAGACCCGCAACACCAACCCGTACCTGGCGTTGGGAGTCCGGCCGTTCATCAATTGCGCCAGCGTGCGCACCGCGCATTCCGGCAGCCTGATGCTACCGGAGGTGCGCGCCGCCGTCGCGCAGGCCTCGCGACAGTTCGTCAGCCTGGACGAGCTGATGCAAGGCGCCATGATGCGCATCGCGGAGCTGACCGGGTCGGAATGCGGCATGGTGACCTGCGGCAGTGCCGCAGCGCTGACGCTGGCCACGACGGCCTGCGTCGCCGGCAATGACCCGGCAAAGATTTTGCGCCTGCCGTTCACCGATGGCTGGGTGAACCGGGTGATCCTGATGAAGAACCAGCGGTTCTCCTATGATCAGGCGGTCCGCATGGTAGGCACGCATATCGTCGAGATCAGCTCCATCGCCGAGCTGGATGAGGCGCTGATTGAGCCGGTGGCGATGATCCTCGTGTTGGGCAACCAGGACGAGACCTCAGCCGTGAAGCTGGAGGATTTCATCGCACGGGCGAAGCCACGGGGCATTCCCGTGCTGGTCGATGCGGCCTCCGAGCACATCGAGAAGCCGAGCCCCTATCTGACGCGCGGTGCCGACATGGTGATCTATAGCGGCGGCAAGTTCCTGCGCGGGCCGCAGACCAGCGGGCTGCTGCTCGGCCGCAAGGACTTGATCCAGGCCGCCTGGCGCAACGCCTCGCCGCATCAGGGTTTCGCGCGCGGAATGAAGGTGTCGAAGGAGGACGTGATCGGCGTGCTCGCGGCGCTAGAGGTGTGGTTCGAGCATCGCGACCCGGCGGTGGAGCTGAAGCGCTGGAATGACGATGTGGCGACCATTGCCGGGCGGCTGACGATGCCGGGTGTTAGCACGAAGGTGGTCCCGCCCAAGGGTGTGGTGAAGGTGCCGCGGCTGGTGGTGAGCTGGGACAACGCGACGTTCCCGTTCGACGGCGAAACGCTGCGCTTGCGCGTGTTGGATGGCGAGCCGCGGGTGATGCTGGACGACATGGCCACCACGGCGAACGCGGTGGAGGTGGATCCGTTCGGATTGCAGGCGGGAGAGGCCGATCAGGTCGGCCGCGCGATTGCGGCGGCGCTGATGATTCCCGCCGCGGCGACCGCGCCGGCCCCGGCGCCGAAGACCGACATCTCCGGCGCCTGGGATGTGCAGGTCTCGTTCCTGCATGGGGCGCGGACGCACCGGCTGACATTGCAGCAGCAAGGTGGCTCCATTACTGGCAGTCAGACATCGCAGCAGTTTGACGGCCCGGTCAGCGGCAGTCTTTGCGCGGACGGCGTGCACCTCGAGTTCCGCACCCGGTATGAAGGCGCGACGATCTTCTACTCGTTGGATGGCAACGTCGCGGATGGAAGGATGAAGGGCACGGTTGAACTCGGGACAGCCAGTGACCACCATCAAGGTCCGATCAACAAGTCACAGTTCGGCACCGGCGCGTTCCAGGCGGTGCGGGCGGGGGCAGCGTGATGGACGGCTTCGTTTCGATCGGCGTCAGCAGTGGCCGCGCGGAGCGGCTGCGCATGCGGCAGGGTCTGTTCACCGGGCCGACCTCGGGTCTGGCGCCGGGAAACGTGCAGGCAAACCTGGTGATCCTGCCGAAAGATCTGGCCAACGACTTCCTGCGCTTCGCGCAGGCCAACCCGCGACCGTGTCCGGTGCTCGGCGTAACCGATGTGGGCAGCCCGTATATTCCGTCGCTGGGCGAGGATCTTGATCTCCGCACCGACCTGCCGCGCTACCGCGTCTGGCGGCACGGTGAGCTGGTCGACGAGCCGACCGATGTCAGCGATCTGTGGCGGGATGACCTGGTGGGGTTCGCGATCGGCTGCTCGTTCTCGTTTGAGGAGGCGCTGATTGAGGACGGCATCGAAGTGCGGCACATCGCGTGCAACACCAACGTGCCGATGTATCGCACGAATGTGGACTGCGTGCCGGCCGGCATGTTCCACGGCAAGCTGGTGGTCTCGATGCGGCCGATGAAGCCGGCGGATGCGATCCGCGCGGTGCAGATCACCTCGCGGTTTCCCTCGGTGCATGGCGCGCCGGTGCATATCGGGCTGCCGGCGCTGATCGGCATCAAGGATATTGCGAAGCCGGATTATGGTGACGCGGTGCCCGTTGGCGCGGACGAGCTGCCAGTGTTCTGGGCATGCGGCGTGACACCGCAGTCGGTCGTGGCGTCGGTGAAGCCCGAATTCTGCGTCACCCACGCGCCAGGCAGCATGCTGATCACCGACCTCCGCAACACCAAGCTCGCCGCGCTGTAATCCACGCGTGGACCGCGCGGCGCTGATCGACGCCGTCGAGGCGGTGGTTCATCGAGATGTTGGCCGCAACATCGCGCCACTGTTTGCCGCGACACGCGGAGGGTTGCGCGATGCGGTTTCGGCCATCGCCAATACACCCGGCCCGATTGGGCTGATCACTGGCTTTTACGTGCCGGGCGGGATACCGCCCGCGGCAGAGACCGATGGACCGGTGGCAACTGCTCTGTTGGCCCGTGCGCTCCGTCGGGTGGGCATCGCGTGCCGTATCTGCACCGATGCACCCTGCGTGTCCGCATGCGTCGCCGCCCTCGCGGCAGCGGACGCGATCGATGTCGCGATCGACGTTGTGCCGTTGGGCGGCGACGTGGCGGAGGCCATAGCCACCTGGCGCGCCTATCGCGTAAAGCTGGCGATCGCGATCGAACGCTGCGGCCGCACAAAGGACGGCACGGCACGCAACATGCGGGGCGAAGATATCAGCGCTGAGACGACGTTGCTGGATGGTCTATTTCTTGCCGGGCCCTGGGATACGGCGGCAATCGGTGACGGCGGCAACGAGATTGGCACCGGCGGGTTGTCACGTGCCTTGGTCGCCGACTGCATCGCGCACGGGGAGACGATTGCCTGCGTCACACCGGCTTCGCACCTGATCCTGGCGGGCGTCTCGCACTGGGGCGTGTATGCGCTACTCGGCGGATTAGCGGTGCAACGCCCGGATTGGCGGGGCACGATGGTCGACTGCCTCGATCCACGACTGGACCAGTCGATTCTGGAATCGACAGTACGCAATGGCCCCGCGGTAGACGGTGTGACCCGCCAGCAGACTGCGACAATCGACAGCCTGGAGCCGGCAGCGCACCACCAGGTATTGCAAGCGATTCGGATGCTGGTGACATAGGTGGCTCTCACTCTTCCTCGCTGAGTGGGCGATCGGGAGGAGAGGAAAAGGGACGGAAATGACCAACGGCTCCATGCCCCCCATCGCCAGGATGGGTGATGCCCCCAAACGTCGCGAGGACGCGCGCTTTATCACCGGCACGGGTCGCTATCTCGACGATCTGCGGCTCGATCGTGTGGCGCATGTCGCCATCCTGCGATCGCCACATGCACACGCCCGGATCGCGCGAATTGATACGATCGCCGCGCGGGCCGCTGCTGGTGTCATCGCGGTCCTGACCGATGCGGAGGCACGCATCGACGGCCTGCAACCAATGCTGCCGGTCGCGCAAGCGAACACCGTCACCGGGGAGCCGTTTGCATTTGCGCCGCAGCCGTTGCTGGCATGCGACGTGGTGCGCTTTGTCGGTGAACCCGTCGCACTGATCGTGGCCGAGACGCGTGCGCAAGCACTGGATGCCGCCGAACTTGTGCTGGTCGAGTACAACGCGTTGCCCGCAGTCGTCACCGCTGCCGCCGCGCGCGAGCCAGGCGCGCCGCAACTGTCGCCGGAAGTCCTGGGCAATCTCTGCATGGATTGGCAGGCTGGGGATGCCGCCGCAGTCGACTCGGCGTTCAGCAGGGCGGCACATCGCGTGACGCTGCAGCTCGACAACCACCGGATTGTCACCAACCCGATGGAACCGCGCGGCGCGATCGGTCAATACGATATCGAACAGGATTACTATACGCTGCACGTGTCAAGCCAGAACATCCATGTGAACCGCGACCTCGCCGCCCGTGCCCTGGGTGTGGGATCAGATCGCGTGCGGTTCATCGCGCCCGACGTTGGCGGCGGATTTGGCGCGAAGAACTTCGCCTATGCCGAGCATGCACTGCTACTCTGGGCGGCGAAGCGCACTGGGCGCCCGGCCAAGTGGATCGCGACGCGCAGTGAGGTTTTCCTGTCCGATCATCAGGCCCGCGATCACCAGGCCGACGCTTCGCTTGCGCTGGATGCTGCAGGCACATTTCTAGCGCTGCGGATCACCAGCACCGCGAATGTAGGCGCCTATCTCGCCGGCGGCACCGGCGGTGTGCAGACCAACCAGTACGCGCATCTGCCAGGCACCGTCTACGCCATTCCGGCGATCGCGCTGCGCATCGCAACGGTGTTGACAAACACCACACCGATCGGCGTAACGCGCGGGCCTGGTTTCGCCGAGATGGTCAACATCGTGGAACGGCTGGTCGATGCCGCCGCGCGCCAATGCGGCTTCGACCGGATCGAGCTGCGTCGCCGTAACCTGGCAACGACGATGCCAATGACCAACGCGTTCGGCAACACCGTCGACAGCGGCGATTTCCGCCAGACCTTCGAGCATGCGTTAGCGCAGGCCGAAGTGGCAGGCTTCATGGCGCGGCGCCAGGACAGCGAGGCCCGCGGCCGGCTGCGCGGCCTGGGCTTCGTCTATCACATCAAGGCCACGGGCGGTTCACCTCACGAGAACGTCGAAATTCGTTTTGAACCCGACGGCAGCATTGCACTGATCACTGGCACGCAGACCATCGGCCAAGGCCACGAAACGACATTCCCGCAGATGCTTGCCGAACGCCTGCGCGTGCCAAACGCCGCCATCCGGTTGTGCCAGGGCGACACCGATCTGATCCCAACCGGCGGAGGTCACGGCAGCTCGCGGGCGACCTACATGGGCGGCACCGCGATCTGGCGTGCGTCGGACGAGATCATCGCCAAGGGTCGGCGCATCGCCGCCGATATGCTGGAAGCGGCCGAGGCCGACATCGTATTCGAGGCCGGCCGGTTCACCGTCGCGGGCACGAACCTTTCGGTGGGTCTGCTTGACGTGGCCGCCCGCGGGCGGGAGCGCGGGACGCCGCTCGACACGTACCATGCGTGGACGCGCGAGCACATGACCTATCCGAATGGCGCACACGTCGCCGAGGTCGAAATCGATCGCGACACCGGTCGCGTGACACTGACACGGCTAACAGCCGTGGATGATTACGGCACCTTGGTCAATCCGATGATCGCGGCCGGCCAGGCCCATGGTGCGATCGCCCAGGGCGTTGGCCAGGCCCTGCTGGAGCACGCGGTCTACGACGCGGTGGGACAACCGATCGCCGCATCGTTCATGGATTACGCGATGCCGCGCGCCGATGATCTGCCGCCGTTCGATCTGGCGTTCAACGGCACGCGCTGCACCACCAATCCGCTGGGCGTCAAAGGCTGTGGCGAGGCAGGCGCCATTGCACTGTTCCCCGCCATTGGCAACGCCGTGCTGGATGCGTTGGCGCCCTTCGGCGTGGCCACGCTGGATGGCCCGGCGACACCGTACCGCGTGTGGCAGGCGATGCGTGGGAACCGGTCGCCGTAGCATCGCGCCCGCCCGGGCCGAGGGAATTGATTCTGAACCCACATTGATATCGATCAACGGCATCATTGCCTCGATCCGTATTGTCCCATGGTGCTGACCGACGCCCCTGCCCCGCCCAGCGACTTCGCGCACGACCATGCGACGCTGGCCGAGCTGCACGCGAAGCAAACGATGTTCTGCGTGGGCGGCTATCCCAAGTCCGGGACCACCTGGTCGCAGACACTGCTGAACCCGCATCCCGACCCGAGCCGCGCCGGGGAAGGCCATTTGGCGAATCATCTGCCGCCCCTGCTGCGCCAGTCACTGGACCGGCACAACGCTAATCGAACACAAAAAACACGACGGTGATGCGGGAGGTACCTGGGTTTCCCCAGCTCACCAACAGCCACTCCAACTATCTCTTGGCGTCCGCCGTCGCGCTGGCGCTGCTGACCCCGCCGAAGGCCGTCACAGCGCACGCAGTTGGCGAGGAGACGCCCGATAAACACGGGCGTTTCCCGCAGCTCGCCGCGCGGTTTCCAGCCGCGCGATTCATCCACATCGTACGTGACGGACGCAACTGTGCCACTTCTGCCTGGTTCCACAACGCGCATCTCGGGCCGGAGGAGCAGGCACGCGATTTTGACTCGCTGGCCGCCTTCATCCCACCGCTCGCCAAGCACTGGTCGACCGTGGTCGCTGAAAGTGTCGCCTGGTGCGAGGCGCAGCCCCGCCAATGCCTGCTCATGCGCGACGAGGATCTCGTTGGTCAACCCGACAAGACGTTGCGTACTATGTTCGATTACCTCGGCATGATCGCGTCCGATGATGTCGTCGCGACCTGCCGCAATCAAGGAGCATTCGAAACATTGAGTGGTGGTCGACGCGCCGGCCAGAAAAAGCCGCAACTCCCTGTTCCGCCGCGGCCTGCCTGGTGACTGGCGCACCCACTTCAGCAGCAACGACAATGCGCGCGACCTCGCCTTCGCCGGGAGCTATCGGCACGACTGGGCTATAACTTAGCGAGGACGGGGGAATTCCCGCTCCCGATCACCACGCCCGGGACAATACAATCTCTCTTCGCGACGCGTCGGAGCAGCCGTGTCTTTCTTCGCCTAAGCTATTGCACGATAACGGAAAATGCCAATCTTACGGCACCTGATCCCAACGGATACAGGAATGCCGAGATGAGTCGGATCCATGTGCTGCACGAAAACCCCGCCTGGTTGCCGCCGCTGGCGCGCGCCTTCGACCAGCGTGGCCTGCCATGGACGGAATGGTTCCTGCACGAAGGTACGTTCGACCTCGCCGCGCCGCCGCCGGAGGGCGTGTTCTACAATCGCATGAGTGCGTCGTCGCACACGCGAGATCATCGTTTCTCTGCCGAACTTGCGGCCTGTGTGTTGGCCTGGCTGACCCGTTGGGGCCGGTGCGTGATCAATGGTCCGGGCGCGCTCGACCTTGAGATCAGCAAGGTGCGGCAATATGCCGCGCTGGAGCGTCAGGGCATCGCGACACCCCGCAGCGTGCTGGTGGCGGGGCGTGAAGCCATTGTCCCGGCAGCTGAACGGTATTTCGCTGGGCAGCCGGTCATTCTCAAGCCCAATCGAGGCGGCAAAGGTCTCGGTGTGCAGTTGTTCCAGACCGCGGCAAGTCTTGCAGCCTATGTCAAAAGCGACGCCTACGTGGCCCCGGTCGATGGGATGCAGCTCCTGCAGGAATACGTGCGCGCGCCGGCGCCGTTCATCACCCGCGCCGAATTCATCGGCGGGCGCTTCCTCTACGCGGTTGAGGTCGACACCAGCGATGGGTTCGAGCTGTGCCCGGCGGATGCGTGTGCGGTCGGCGACGCCAACTGCCCCGTGGGTGAAGCGCCACGTCACAAGTTCCAGATTGTCGCCGGCATTCCGGACGCGCTACGCGCGCGGCTGGAACGCTTCCTTGCCACGGCCGGAATCGACGTCGCTGGCATTGAGTTCATCAGCGATACGACTGGCCGGTTGTTGGTTTACGATGTGAACACCAACACCAACTACAATCCGGAAGCAGAAGCGCGTGATGGCCGAACGGATACCGCACGCTCGGGCCCAGGCGCGATCGCGGCGTATCTGGCAACGGAGCTAGGCCGGCTGCGCGCCGCGGCGTAGGCTGGCTGAAGGCGCTGCGATTTTCTGCCCTACATCGCGTCAAGGTTCATGCCGGCAGCGTCACGGTGGCACGCAATCCACCGGTCGGACGATTGGCCAGCGTGACATCCCCACCATGTGCACGGAAGATATTGCGTGCGATTGGCAGCCCCAGGCCGACGCCACCCGTCTCCCGGTTCCGGCTGGGCTCGCCCCGATGAAATGGCTCGAAAACGCGATCCAGCTCTTGCGGCGCGATGCCCGGACCGTCGTCTTCGACCTCGATGACCAGTGTACCATTGGCTGGGAGCGTCAGCCGCATCCGCGCGCTACCGCCATAGTTCACCGCATTCGCGACCAGGTTCGCCAAGGCACGCTTGAGGGATAATGGGCGCGCCCGCACGGTCAGATGCGACGGCCCCTCATACGCAACCTTCTCGGTCACCTCTGGCCACGCGTCGGTTGCCTCATCCAGGATGGTGCGCAGCAGTTCTGGCAGGTCCAGCGGCGACACCGGCTCGGTTGATTTGGCATCGCGCCCGAACGCCAGAGTGGCGGAGACCATCGCTTCCAGCTCTTCAAGGTCGATCAGCATTTTCCGCCGCTGCTCGTCGTCCTCCATGAACTCGGCGCGCAGCTTCAGCCGCGTGATCGGTGTGCGCAGGTCGTGGCCGATCGCCGTCAGCATCTCGGTGCGGTCCTGCACGAAACGGCGAATCCGCGCCGCCATGGTGTTGAAGGCGGCCGCCGCCGTCGCAACCTCCGACGGCCCATCCTCGGGCAGCGGCGGGGCATTTACATCGCGCCCCAGCGCCTCGGCCGCCTTCGCCAAGGTGGCAACCGGCGCGGTCATTCGCCGCACCGCCCACAACGTGAGCAAGGCCGCCGCCGCCGTCATCAGCACGAAGGCCCATAGAAACGTCGGTGAATGCCATGGCCGTGGCGGATCAACCCGCACGGTGACGTTCAACCAGTCGCCCTCTGGCAGATGCAGGCCGACGATCATCCGGCCCCAATACGGTCCGCCGAACATGTGCACTTCGTGCGGCCGCAGCGGGCCGGGCATCGGGATCACATTCATATTGACCCGCACCAGCCGTTGCTCCGGCCGCGGGGTATCGGGGAGGTCAGAGATCGGCGGGTCTTGCGATAGATCGACTTGCATTCCCGGCAAGCGGTGCATTTCCGCCAGCACCGCCGCGCGCTGTGCGGCATCTACGTTGACCACATTGCGATAGACGCTCATCACCCGCGCCGCGACATCGCGCGCTTGGGCCAGACGCTGCAGCTCGATTCGATCCAAGGCGTGGATCGTCAACCCGGTCGCCTGTACGACCGCCAGACCGATCAGCAGCACCGCGGCCGTACGCGCCGCGAGGCTACGAGGCCAAAGAGGCAACCTCACCGACGGTCGACCGTCGCTGCCAACACATAGCCGCCACCCCGCACCGTCTTGATCAGCTGCGCGTGGCGTCCATCATCCTCCAACTTACGTCGCAGCCGGCTGACCGCCACATCGATCGCGCGGTCGAATGGTCCAGCCTGTCGTCCACGCAGCAGATCCAGCAACATATCGCGTGTCAGCACCCGGTTCGCCCGTTCCACCAACGCCAGCAAAAGGTCGTACTCGCCGCCGGTCAGGGCGACCTCGGCACCCTCTGGGTTTAGCAGACGCCGGCGCGCCGGCTCCAGCGTCCAGCCGCTGAACACCAGCGTGCGGGCCGCCGGATCGGTGCGCTGCTCCGGCGCATCTCCCGCCCGGCGCAGCACGGCCCGGATGCGCGCCAGCAGTTCGCGTGGATTGAACGGTTTCGGCACGTAATCGTCCGCCCCAAGCTCCAGGCCAATGATGCGGTCGGTCTCCTCACCCATCGCGGTCAGCATGACGATCGGCACGTTCGATTGACCGCGCATCCATCGGGCCAGATCCAACCCCGACTCACCGGGCAGCATCAGGTCCAGCACCACCAGATGATAATGCCCATTTGCCCAGGCGCGCCGCGCCTCCCGCCCATCGCGCACCGCCGTCACGCGCAGGCGGTGCCGCTCCAGGAAGCGGGCGAGCAGGTCGCGGATCTCCCGGTCATCATCCACCACCAGGATGTGCGGCATCGTCTCCATCCACCGAACATACGAACAATCCGGGCCAGACGGCAGAGGTTGTTGCATTCCGTTGCACTTCGTCGCGCCGTCGCCGTTCTTTGGCAACCAAGCCGCGCCATGTTGGCGTCCCCTGCTTCCTTGGAGACGCCAATATGCGTAGATCAGTTCTGGCCGTCGTGGCGACCGTGTCGCTGGGTGGCCTCGTCGCCGCCAACCTGTTTGCCCATGCCGGCGCGCAGCCGGCACCCCCGCCAATGGCGGGCAACCCGCCGCCGGATGGCGGGTGGCGCACGGGGCCGCGTCACGCTGGGCCCGGCTGGGGGCCGGGCTGGCACCGCCATGCGATGGAACGCATGCGGACCTTTGCGCTGCTGTATCGGCCTGACGATCGCCACCTGACCCCCGCCGATGTGCAGAAGATCGCCGAGGCATTCTTGCTGTGGAACGGGAACCATACCTGGAAGGTGACGAACGTCGCGGCAGGCAAGGACAACGCCATCAGCTTCACGATCGCCGCGCCAGACGGCACCGTGATCGCGATATTCGATATGGACGGCAAGACCGGGCGTGTGACCCGCACCGGCTGAGGCTCACCACGCGGCGGGCGTGGCCCGTCGCGGCGGCGGTTCTGCTCCCCGGCAGAGCCGTCAGCCGCATGGCGCTCCGCGGGATTGCCGGTGATCCTGTGTGCGCAGCTGTCTCGCGCCGTCGCCGCGGTACTGGCACAGGCGAGTGCGCGCTATGACGTGATCTGCGATGTTGCCACCGGTCTGCCGGCCGGGTCCGATCGTGTCGATGGATTTCTCACGCGGTCGGCGCCGACGGGACAAGCGGGATGGAGCCTGGTGCTTTCGGTCTTGCTGGCCCACCTGCCGGCAACGAGCACCATGTCACATCACGCCGTGCAATGGGCGGCACGCCAGTGCGACCCGGCGCTGATCGCGGCAATCGAGCAGGGTGCCAGGGACCGAGCTCACGCTGCTGGAGGCGTGAGAAGGCAATGGCGGAGCTGCTGAATGCCGCTGATCGCATCGCGTTTCGCATGGAGCTACGGCGAATCGCTGATCTGCCGGGCGCGTTTGCGGGAGCCTCGGCGCCCGCGCGCCCTCTCTCAACGACTTGGCGGACACCACCACCGAGGCGCGCATGCCACCGGTGTTGGTGTTGGAGGATAGATGGACATTGTCCGCGACGTTACGAAACCTCTGTGCATTCCTCGAGATCCAGGTCGAGCAGCTCGACAGCGACGAACCCCTCCTGCCATTTCTGCAACGTTGCCGACCGATGGCTGTCACCGCGCCAATCGAGGCTGCAGGTCAGGACGGTGCGCATGTGTTGATGACCGTGGCGCGATATGACCGCGGCCTGCCGGTATTGTTGCTGAACGATGGGGGCGCCGCGTTGGCGGGGGTGCCACCGACACGGTCGTCGACCTGCGGGGGCTGTCATGCGTGTTACGGACCGCCGGCAGCCGACACCGGGTGGCCTCGCTGAGGTCCTGCGTCACGCCGGCCTGCAGGGCAATTGCCTGGGGATTATGCCGATCTGACCGCCCGCCGCAGCGATCAGGGCAGCAGCCAAAGAGGCTCCTCCAGCTTCGCCAGGAACGCACGATGGGCCTCCCGCTCTGCCTCGGTCGGCAGCACAAGGTGCGGCGTCCGCTGACCCGTATGGGTGTAAACCGCCGATGGCAGCGCGCCGTTTTCAAAGCCGAGTGACAAGCCGCGCTGCCGCCCTCCGGTGAGTTCGACGTACACCTCGGCCAGCAGCCGACAGTCCAGCAACGCGTTATGTGAGGTGCGTGCCGACAGGTCGATCTCGAAACGTCGGCACAGCGCATCGAGGCTGTTCGGCAGTCCTGGGAACCGCTCGCGTGCCATCGCTAGCGAATCGATCATGCGCACCGGGTCGAGTGGCGGCAGGTCCAATCGCGCGAACTCAGCATTGAGGAACCCGAAATCGAACGGTGCGTTGTGGGCGATCAGCATGCCGTCGCCCAGGAACGCCAGCAGTTCCTGCGCGATGTCAGCGAACACCGGCTTACCGGCCAAATCAGCCTTGGTGAAGCCATGGATGCGCGAGGCCTCGGCCGGCACGTCACGTTCGGGGTCAATCAGCCGGTGGAAGTGCCGTCCCGTCGGCAGGTCGTTGAGCAGCTCCAATGCCGCGACTTCGATCACACGGTCGCCCTGCGCCGGGTCCAGCCCCGTGGTCTCAGTGTCGAACAGGACGGAACGTGTCATGCGCGCAGTTGATTGATCAGCCGACGGAGTCGGCGCAACGCATAATGCCGGGAAAGACCAGTGCGAATCACCACATCAGCATGTCGCCGCTTATCCACGTCCGGCATCTGCCGCGCGATGACCGCAGCGACGTCTGCGGCATTCATGCCTCGGCGCTGCCGTACGCGATGGATTTGGATAGCGCGCGGCGCGGATACCACCACGATCAGATCGGCACGCCGGCCGCCGTCGGTTTCCAACAGCAGCGGAATGTCCAGCACCGCGGCACGACTTCCTCCGCGTCGGGCATGAGCCAGGAAGCGCTGTTCCGCAACACGCACCATCGGGTGAACGATGCGCTCCAGACGCTTCAGCGCCTCGGGCTTGCCCAGCACGGCGGCGCGGAGTGCCGCCCGATCAAGCCTGTTGTCGCGCACCGTGCCCGGAAATGCCGCGGAGATCGCCGGCAGTGCCGCCCCGCCCGGCCCCTGCAATCGATGCACGGTCGCATCGGCGTCAAACACCGGGATGCGCGCCCGGCGGAACGCCGCCGCGGCGGTCGATTTGCCCATCCCGATCCCGCCGGTCAGGCCGATGATCTTCATCCGCCCATCAGGTCGCCGGCGACAAATCGGCGCAATGCGTCATCCACCGCCGGGGTGACGCCAAACCAGGCCGCGAAGCCGGTGACCGCCTGGTGCAACAGCATGCCTAGGCCTTCGACCGGGCGCAGGCCGCGTGCGCGCGCCGCGGCGAGCAACGGCGTCTCCAATGGCACATAGACGATATCGGCGACCGATGTTCCAGACGCGGCGCGGCCGAGATCAATCTCCAACGGCGCGTTCCCCTTCATGCCGAGCGAGGTCGTGTTCACCAGCAGCGTGTTGTCCGCCAGCGCATCAGAACGCACGGCCCAGTCGATCACCCGCAGGCCGGGCAGAAGCTGTGCCAGGGCCTCGGCGCGTTCGCGGGTGCGATTGGCCAGGGTGACGGTAATGCCCTCATGCAGCAGCGCGGCCACCACGGCTCGCGCTGCGCCACCAGCGCCCAGCACCAGCGCCGGACCGGCCGCCGGGTTCACGCCATGTGCGCGCAGGTTGGCAATGAAACCAAATCCGTCGGTGTTCCGGCCGATGATCCGCCCGTCCTGGAACACCAAGGTGTTCACCGCGCCGGCGCGGCGGGCCGAAGCTTCGACGGTGTCGCAGATTTCGAACGCCGCAAGCTTGTGCGGGGCGGTGACATTGGCGCCAGCGAAGCCGCAGGCAACCAGGCCGCGCACGCCGACCGCGAAGGCGTCGGGGCCGATCGGCAGCGGGACGTAGGCGCCATCGATACCGTGGCGTTGCAGCCAAAATCCGTGCAACCGCGGCGAGCGCGAGTGTTCCACCGGCCAGCCGATGATCCCGGCGAGCCGCGCCTTGCCTGATAGAATAGCCATTGCGTCAGCGTTCCTCTTCGTCCCCGCGCGATGTTGGTTTCATACAAACGACATGCAGCGGGCCCGTCGGCGCCAGTAGACGACAGCCGCCGATGCCGCGCAACGAGTCCCCGCCGCCCCCTCGCGTTCCCCCGTGTCTGCCCCCTCGCCCGTTGCCCCGCGGCATGCGTAAAGTGTGCGGCCAGGGAGACAATACGTCGCATGAAGCGCGCTGATCCTGCCGACCTGACGAGCACGCCGGGAGCTGCGGTCCGCCTGGTCGGGGTCAGCCGACGGTGGGGCCAAACCATCGCCCTGGATCGCATCTCGCTCGACGTCGCACCCGGCAGCTTCACCGTACTGTTGGGGCCATCCGGGTGCGGCAAGTCCACATGCCTGCGGATCATTGCGGGGCTGGAGACCGCCAGCGAGGGGCGGGTGGAGATCGGCGGGCGCGACGTGACGCACCTGCCACCGGCGGCGCGCGGCGTGGCGATGGTGTTCCAGTCCTACGCGCTGTTTCCTCATCTGACCGTCAGGGAAAACATCCTGTTCGGACTGAAGGCGCGCCGGGTGGCCAAGGACGAGCGGTCACGGCGGTTGGATCGGGCAGCACAGCTTCTGGGGATCAACCGGTTGCTGGACCGCAGGCCATCCCAACTCTCCGGCGGGCAACAGCAGCGGGTCGCGTTGGGACGCGCCATCGTTGCCGAGGCGCCGGTTTGTCTGATGGACGAGCCGCTGTCGAACCTCGATGCGCAGCTCCGTGCTGAAATGCGGCGGGAGATCCTGGCACTGCAGCGGCGGCTGGGCATCACCATGCTGTATGTCACGCACGATCAGACCGAGGCCATGAGCATGGCCGACCAAATCGTGCTGCTGCGCGACGGGCACGTCGAACAGGACGCACCCCCGGCATCGATCTACGCCCGCCCGGCCACCGAATTTGCGGCTCGCTTCATTGGTACACCACCGATGAACCTGTTCC
The DNA here is from genome assembly GCA_035696165.1 of Acetobacteraceae bacterium. Lineage (GTDB taxonomy): Bacteria > Pseudomonadota > Alphaproteobacteria > Acetobacterales > Acetobacteraceae > Palsa-883. The sequence goes on from DASRQX010000354.1 coordinate 55,544, forward strand.
CGCTGTCGCCAAACGGCAGCGGCCTCGTAATCACGGGCAGTGAGGGGCCGGTGCTGGCGCCATATGTCGACGCGCCGGTATTGGGCGGGATCCGGCCGGAAAATCTGCGCTTGACCGACACCGGCATTGCCGCGCGCGTGCTCGACGCAGAGTATCTCGGGGCCGACACGGTACTGGCCTGCGCCGTGGGCGAGGCCCGCTTGCTGGCACGGCTGGCCGGGCGGGTGATGCTGCAGCCAGGCGAGATGGTTTGCCTCGGCAGCGATGCGGCGGTCCATCTGTTCGACGCGGCCAGTGGCGCGCGCATCGATGCCGCTGTCGCAGTGAAGGATACGGTCGCGGCATGATGCGCACCACACCTCGTGTGGTCCTGGGAGGCGCGGGCGCTCTGGCCATGCCCGCCATCCTGCGGGCCCAAGGCCTGCCGGAAATCAGCTTCTATTTCCCGATCGCGGTCGGGGGTCCGATCACCAAGATCATCGACGGCTACACGCGGGATTTCATGTTGGCCAATCCTACCATCAAGGTGACACCCATCTACGCTGGCACGCACCAGGACACGCTAACCAAGGCACAGACCGCGCTAAAGGCGGGCGCCGGGCCGCCGCTCGCGGTACTGCTGTCGACCGACGTATTATCGCTGATCGACAACGACCTGATCGTGCCGATCGATGCGTTGGCCGAAACACCGACCGACAAGGCGTGGCTCGACAGTTTCTATCCCGCGGTCCCGAGGGACGGCGAGGTGGGCGGACATACCTGGGGCGTACCGTTCCAGCGCTCCGCCATCGTGCTGTTCCGGAACAAGGCGGCGTTCAAGGACACGGGGCTGGATCCCGAGACGCCACCGGCGACCTGGCAGGAACATGCCGACTTCGCGACGAAGCTGACTAAGCGCAGTGGGGCTTCAGTCAGCCGGTGGGGTATCGAGATCCCGTCCACCGGCTTCTCCTATTGGCTGTTTCAGGCGCTGGTGACCGAGGCTGGCGGCACGCTGGCCAACAGCGACGGTACCGAGACGGATTTCGCCGGACCGGCAGAGCAGGAGGCGCTGCAATACTGGATCGACCTAATAACAAAATATCGTGCGCACCCGCCTGGCGTGACCGATTGGAGTACGACGCCGCGCGACTTCCTGGAACCGCGGGCGGCCATGATCTGGACCACGACCGGCAACCTGTCGAATATCCGCATCCGCGCGACGTTTCCGTTCGGCGTGGCGATGCTACCCGCCGGCAAGCGCCGTGGCAGCCCGCCGGGTGGCGGCAATTTCTACCTCTTCACATCAGCAAACGAACCACAGGTGCGGGCCTGCCTGAAGTTCCTGCGTCGGGTTAGTAGCCCTGAACGCGCCGCGCAATGGGGCATTGACACCGGCTATGTCGCGACACGCCCGGACGCGTGGAAGACGCTCGCAATGACGCAATACGTGAAGAACTTCCCCGCCGCCGTGGCGCGGGATCAACTGCAATATGCGGTCGCGGAACTGTCCACGCATGACAACCACCGCGTGACGCAAACACTGAACGATGCCCCACAGGCGGCGCTGACGGGACGCACCGTCCCCGATGCCGCCTTGGCTAACGCGCAGGCAACAGCCACGCGCTTGCTGCAGCCGTACCAACACTAACCCGACGTTCTGACCATCAAGCTGACAGGGAGACACCACATGATCGGTCGCCGCCGCCTGCTCGCCGCTTCGGCGAGCTTCGTCACTGGCGCGCTCGCCGCACCTGCCATCGTGCGTGCCGAACCGCTCGAGATCCAGTTCCTCTTCCCGATCGCGGCGTCCGGCCCAATCACCAAGATCATCGACGGCTACGCGCATGATTTTGAGGCGCAACATCCTGATATCAGCATCAAGCCCGTCTACGCGGGCAACTATGACGATACGATTGCGAAAGCGATCACCGCGTTCAAGGGTGGGCATGCGCCGCCACTGGCGATGCTGGGCGCGATCCAGGTGTATTCGCTGATCGACCTGGAGGCGATTGTGCCGTTCGATGAGCTGGCGACCAGCGCGGAAGACAAGGCGTGGATGAACGGGTTCTTCCCGGCGTTCCTGGCGAACGGCAATGTGCTGGGTCACACCTGGAGCATTCCGTTCCAGCGCTCGACACCTGTCCTCTACTGGAACAAGGACGCGTTCAAGGCCGCCGGGCTAGATCCGGAGAAGCCACCGGAGACCTGGGCTGAGCAGACTGCGATGGGCAAGAAGCTGGTTAAACGATCAGGCAGCGCCACCAGCCAATGGGGCGTGCAGATCCCAGCAACCGGCGGCACGTATTGGCTGTACCAGGCGCTGGCAATGGAAGCCGGCCAGGAGCTGATGAGCCGTGACGGCACCAAAGCGTTCTTCAACGCGCCAGGGTCGGTGGAGGCGCTGGAGTACTGGGTGGCGCTGGGTAAAGAGGGGGTACAGCCGCCAGGCGTGGTGGACTGGGGCGCAACACCCACCGATTTCTGCGCCGGGCGCGTGGCGATGATGTGGACGACAACCGGCAACCTGACCTTCGTGGCGCAGAATGCGAAATTCCCATTCGGCGTCGCCATGCTGCCGAAGGACAAGCAACGCGGCGCACCAACCGGTGGCGGCAATTTCCACATTTTCAAGACGGCGACACAGGCGGAACGTGAGGCGTCGCTGGCATTCGTGAAATGGGTGACGGCGCCGGAGCGGGCCGCGCAATGGAGCATCGACACTGGCTATGTCGCGACCCGGCCGGATGCCTGGGAAACGGCGCTGATGAAGCAACGCGTGACGGAGTTGCCACAGTCGGCCGTGGCGCGCGATCAGCTCAAATATGCGGTTCCGGAGCTGTCGACGCATCAGAACCAGCAGGTGACGCTGCCGCTAAACAGCGCGGTGCAGGCGGCATTGGCCGGCAGCAAGACGCCGAAGGTGGCGCTGGATGAGGCGCAGGCCAATGCCAATCGCGTGTTGGCGCCCTACCAGAAGACATGAGGGCAATGCAACAACGCTGCGTGTCGCGTCGTGGCGGGCTCCTTCCGCCATGACCCGTGACGTGTGGTGCGACGGGTGATGAAGCGCGAAGCCGTCCAGGGCTGGATGCTGGTGCTGCCGGCAGTGGTGCTGCTCGCGGCATTCACGCATTGGCCAACCCTGCAGACGATCTGGGCGAGCCTGCAAACGACGGCGGTGCCGGGACACCCATCGCGCTTCGCTCCCGGACAGAACATGCAGAACCTGTGGGCGGACCCAGTGTTCTGGCAGGCGCTGCGCAACAATCTGGTGTACGCCGGCTGCATCATTCCGGTGACGCTGGGGCTGTCACTGTCGATGGCATTGGTCGTGGATCGGCGCTTTCCCGGCCGCGGGCTGCTGCGGCTGGCATATTTCACACCGACCATTCTGCCGATGATCGCGGTGGCGAATATCTGGCTGTATTTCTTCACCCCCGGTTACGGCCTGATAGACGAGGTGCTGGCACCGTTCGGGCTGGGTGAGTGGAACTGGTTCGGCTCAACCTCCACCGCACTGCCGGCGATCATTGTGATCGCGATCTGGAAAGAAGCCGGCTTCTACATGATCTTCTATCTGGCGGCGCTGCAAACGATGCCGCCAGATCTGCGCGAAGCTGCGGCGTTGGAGGGGGCCTCGCGCTGGACCTATTTCCGCCGCGTGGTCTGGCCGCTGCTGATGCCGACCACACTGTTCGTGTGCATCAACGTCGCGATCGACGCGTTCCGGCTGGTGGACCAGATCGTGGTGATCACCAAAGGTGGTCCCGACAACGCAACGACCATCCTGCTGTATTACATCTACGAGGTCGGGTTCCAGTACTGGGACACCAACTACGCCGCGCTGCTGACCATCACGCTGTTGGCGTTGCTGGGTGCCGTTGCCGCGCTGCAGTTTGGGCTGCTGGCACGACGGGTGCACTACCGATGAGCATGAGTGCCACTGTCGCGACGCTGCCGCTGTCACGCGGACTGGCGGGCCAAGCCGGTCGATGGATTGAGATTATTGGCGCCTGGCTGCTCGGCGTGCTGTGGATCCTGCCCCTGCTGTGGGCAATATGGAGCGCGATCCATCCGGCTGACGTGCAGGCTGGGTTCAATCTATTCGCGCCACTGACACTACAGAACTTCGCCGCGGCGTGGGCGGCGGCGCCGCTCGACCGTTATATGGCCAACACGATAATGCTGGTCAGCATGGTGCTGGTGGCGCAGTTCGTGTTGTGCACGCCGGCCGCCTTCGCCTTCGCGCGGCTGCGGTTTCCCGGCCGGGACACGCTGTTCGCGGTGGTGCTACTCCAGCTCATGGTGACGCCGGATTTATTGATGGTGGAGAACTACCAGACGATCGGCCATCTCGGGCTGGTGGATTCGTTGCCGGGGATCGCGCTGCCCTATCTTGGCTCGGCGTTCGGCATTTTCCTGCTGCGACAGACCTTTCGCACCATTCCGCAGGAGCTGGATGATGCCGCGCGGCTGGAGGGGCTGGGGCTGCTGGCGCGTATCTGGCGACTGTATGTGCCGCTGGCACGACCAACCTATATCGCCTATGGGTTGGTGCTGGTGAGTTTTCACTGGAACAACTTCCTGTGGCCGCTGGTGATTACCAATTCGGTGGGCGTGCGGCCGATCACCGTGGGGCTGGCGATCTTCTCGACCAACGATCAGGGGATCAACTGGTCGATCATTACGGCAGCGACGCTGATTTCCACGGCGCCGCTGGTGGTGGCGTTCCTGCTGTTCCAGCGACAGTTCGTGCAAAGCTTCATGCGCGCGGGGATCAAATAGGCACTGCGATAACACGATTCACATCGCCTGGCTCATGCCACGGATACAGCGGGCCATCACACCCAGGATGTAGTGCGCGAAGTTCGGCACCTCATCAACCATGAAGCGGAATTTCTGCTGATCCAACAGCGACAGTTCGGCGTCTTCCTTGACCAGCGCAGTTGACGAACGTGGCGAGTCGTCGATCATCGACATGAAGCCGATCGCCTCGTTGGGACCGCAGACCTCGACCACCGTGTTCCCAATCATCATCTCGATCACGCCAGACTACACGATATACATGCAGGTTCCCGGATCACCCTTGCTGAAGACGGTGCCGCCAGCCTTGCAGGTGGCGCTGACCCCAGTGCCTCTGGCGAAGACCCGCATGCGATGTCATTCATGGCTATCCCCCGGTCACCGTCTATTTCTTCACGCCCAACCCCCGCATGAACTGATCGCGGATGCGGGCGGGATCGCGTTCGGTGGTGTCCACCGGCTTGGCGGTGTCGATACGACAGCCGATCAGCCAGGGACCGTCTTCGCGCAGCGCGACATCTATCAACTCCTCGAAGGCGCTTTCATCAGCCGCCCAGGCGCTTTGTGCCAGCCCCGCGCCACGTGCGATCGCGACAATATCGGCACCCATTTCAGTGGCGGCCTTCTGTCCTCCGGTGATCTGGTAGGTGCCATTGTCCATGATGACGATCGTCAGGTTGGCCAGTCTGCGATTCGCCACCGTCGACAGACACCCGAGCTGCATCAGGATCGAACCGTCGCCTTCCAGCGCGATCACGTTGCGCTTCGGTTGCGCGATCGCGACACCCATTGCGATCGGCACGGCGAGGCCCATCGAGCCCAGCATGTAGAAATTCTGCGGCCGCCGCCCCGCAGCCCAGAGGTCAAAATTGGTGTAACCGATGCCGCCGATGACCGCCTCGTCGCGGTGCAGCCTTGCCACCATCCGCTTCGTAATGTCGAAGCGGTTCATGATCGTCGCCTGCTCGCGGCGGAGCGGCTGGTTTGCTGTGAGTGCCATGCGCCGCTCCTACTTCGCGAAGACTTTGCCGCCGGTGAGCAAGGGCGACAGGATGAAGGTCACCGGCGCCTGCGTGGCGACAGCTTGGGTGATGGCACGGTCGAGGATGAACTCGGCTTCGTCGAGGCGGGTCATGGTGTGATACTCGCACGCAAGGCACTCGAGCACCGGGCGCATGGTGCGCGCGACCAGCGACTGCCCGATGTTGAACTCGCCCAGCGTGCCACGTTCGGAGACCATCATCAGCACAGGGATCTGGAACGGCATCGCGAGCGAGGCGATCGCATTCGGCAGGGTAGCGAAACCCGAGGTCTGCATCAGCACAATGCCATGCACACCGCCCATCCACGCCCCGACAACGATACCGAGGGCTTCCTCCTCGCGGGTGCAGACGAAGCAGGTAAAGAAGGGGTCGGATTCGAGGAGGGTGATCAGCGGGCGTAGCACATTGTCCGGCACGTAGGTGACCAGGCTGACCTTGTGCTGCTTCAACACATCACGGGTAATTTCGAACCAGGTCCGATCGGGACCAGCGGTATCCAATGGCATGCATCAGCTCCTTCGGGCGGCTGCCCAGTCTGCGTCAGAATGCCTGGCCGCGATAGGTCTGGGCCCCGTCTTGCGCCTGTCTGTCGCCTGTCTTGCGCCCTTGGGCCGCCATCCGTAGACAGAACGACCGACGAAGAGAGGACTCGGGGGGCGATGCCTGACCTGACCAAGACCTACGATGTGCTGGTGGCCGGCGGCGGCAACGCCGCGCTGTGTGCCGCCATCACCGCACGCCAAGCCGGTGCCTCGGTGCTGCTGCTGGAGCATGCGCCGCGCGCTTTTCGTGGTGGGAACAGCCGGCACACCCGCAACCTGCGGGCGATGCACTCGCAGCCAACCGACGTGCTGACCGAGGCCTACGAGGAAGACGAATACTGGGACGACCTGCGGCGCGTCACCGGCGGCATCACCGACGAATCCCTGGCGCGGATGACGATCCGTGCGTCGTCGGGCGTATTCGGCTGGATGCGGGATTGCGGCGTACGGTTCCAGCCGTCGCTGACCGGCACGCTGAATCTGTCGCGCACCAACGCCTTCTTCCTGGGCGGCGGCAAGGCGCTGGTGAATGCCTATTACCTGACCGCAGAAAGCCTGGGCGTGGCGATCGCGTACGACAGTGAGGTGCTAGCGATCGAGTTACAGGATGGCGCCGCGCGGTCGGTCAATATCACCTATCGCGGCTATCCCTACACCGTGCAGGCAAGGTGCGTGATCGCGTCGTCGGGCGGCTTCCAGGCGAATCTGGATTGGATGCGGCATTACTGGGGTGACGCGGTGGACAATTTCGTGATCCGCGGCACGCCGTACAACCGCGGAAAGGTGCTGAAGAACCTGCTGGACCAGGGCGTGGCCATGGTAGGCGATCCGACGCAATTCCACGCCGTGGCTTTGGATGCCCGCGCTCCGCAGTTCGATGGCGGAATTACGACTCGCCTCGACAGCGTTCCATTCAGCGTGGTGGTGAACCAGCACGGCGAGCGGTTCTATGACGAGGGCGAGGATGTCTGGCCGAAGCGCTACGCGATCTGGGGCAGGCTGATCGCGCAGCAGCCGGGGCAGATCGCCTACTCGCTGTTCGATGCAAAGGCGCTGCCGCTCTTCATGCCGTCTGTCTATCCGGCGGTGAAGGCGGACAGCATCGGCGCGCTGGCGGAAAAGCTGGGGCTCGCTCCAACGAAGGTACAGGAGACGATTGCGAAGTACAACGCGGCCACCGGCACGGGGAAGTTCGATAACTCCCAGCTGGATGGATGCACCACGGTGGGGCTGGATCCACCGAAGACCAACTGGGCGCGGGCAATCGATACGGGACCGTTCTATGGCTATCCGCTGCGGCCGGGGATCACCTTTACCTATCTCGGCGTGCGCGTGAACGAGCGGGCGCAGGTGCTGATGGAGAATGGGCACCCGGCCGGAAACCTGTACGCCTCGGGTGAGATCATGGCGGGGAATATTCTGGGCCGCGGATATCTCGCGGGATTCGGCATGACGATCGGGACGGTGTTCGGCCGGATCGCGGGACAGGAGGCGGCACGCCATGCACGCAACTGAGGCGACGACAACGCTGCGGCGCGAGGTCGAGATCTGCAACGCGTGCCGTTATTGCGAGGGGTTCTGCGCGGTGTTCCCCGCGTTGGAGCTGAAGCGGGAATTTGGCGAGGCGGATCTGAGCTATCTGGCGAATCTCTGCCACAACTGCCGCGGCTGCTATTACGCGTGCCAATACGCGCCGCCGCACCATTGGGGGATCAACCTGCCGCGGAGCTTCGCCGAGGTGCGGGCGGAGAGTTATCAGGATTACGCTTGGCCGCCGTCGCTGGCCAAGCTGTTCCAGCGCAACGGTACGGTGGTGGCGTTGGCGCTCGCGACTGGGATCGCGCTGGTGCTGCTGCTGACCATGGCGATCCAGGCGCCGGGCATGATCTTCGCCAAGCGCGCCGTGGCGCCGGGTGAATTCTACGATGTGATCCCGCTATGGGCCATGCAGATCGTCGCCATCACGACGTTCGGCTTCTCGCTGGTCGCGCTGGGAATGAGCGTGCGCAATTTCTGGCTCGACGCGGGATCAGAACGAAAGCTCACGATCGGCGGCGTGTTGTACGCGCTGCATGATATCGCGACGCTGCGCAACCTCGGCGGCGGTGGCCATGGCTGCAACGACAATTCCGAACGCTTTTCCATGACGCGCCGGCGGCTGCACCATGCGATGGCCTATGGATTCCTGCTGTGTTTTGCCGCGACCTGCGTGGGTTTCATCTATCACACGTTCTTCGGCTGGGCCGCGCCGTATGAGTTCTTCAGCGCGCCGGTGCTGCTGGGAACGGTGGGCGGCATAGCGTTGATTATCGGCACGGTCGGGTTGTTCGCGATGAAGCTGGTGGACGACCCAATGCCCGCGGCGCGCAAGCTGCTGGGTGGCGACGTGGCGATGCTGGTGCTGCTGGCAGCGGCAGCAAAGACCGGGCTGCTGCTGCTGCTGTTGCGTGCGACCAGCCTGATGCCGATCGTGTTGGCACTGCATCTGGGAGTGATTCTGACGCTGTTCGTCACGCTGCCGTACAGCAAGATGGTGCACGGGTTGTACCGCGGGGCGGCGTTGTTGCGGAATGCGCTGGAGAGGGATCAGGCGCCACTGGGGAGCGGGGGTGGGTGAGGCGCATTGCCCGCGGCCTCTCCACGTGATGTCGGGCCGAGGCCCGGCATCCACGACCTGCAGTGCATCAATCAAGCAAGGCGTCGATGCCGTGGCCAAGTCACGGCATGACGATTGATGTTACGCCTCGGGGCTGAATCCGATAATCCCGGCAAACCGTTCACGATAAGCCGGCCATACCTCCGGGTTGATCAGCCGCGGCGGCCTCTTGCCGTCGAGGATATCCAGCACCTGCTCGGCCGCGATGCGCGCCATGTTTTCGCGTGACTCGACCGTTGCCCCCGCGGTGTGCGGGCTGATCAGCACGTTGTCGAACGCCATTAGCTTGTGGTCGTGTGGGGGTGGCTCTTCCTCCCACACGTCCAATCCCGCGCCGGCAATCTTCTTCGCCGCCAACGCCTCGGCCAGAGCGTTCTCATCATGGATGAATCCGCGCGCCGTGGTGATGAAGTACGCCTCGGGCCGCATCAGACCAAACGCCCGCTCATTCAACATATAGCGGCTGTCCTTCGTCAGCGGGCAGTTCACCGAGACAAAATCCGCCTGCCGCAGCAACGCGTCCAGTTCGACCTTCTCCGCGCCTTTAGCCTTGATCTGCTCGGCCGTCAGATACGGGTCGTAGGCCAGCACCCGCATCTGGAACAATCCGCGGCACAGCTCCGCCAGCCGTCCGCCAACATTGCCGATGCCGATGATGCCCACCGTGCGATTAAGCAGTTCGCGCCCGATATACTGATTGCGTGGGATATTAGGGCCTGCCCGCATGCGGCGATCTGTTTCGATGATCCGTTTCGACAGCGTCAGCATCATCGCCAGAGCGTGCTCAGCCACGCCTTCCTTGTTACCACCTGACTGGTTGACCACGATGATGCCACGCGCCGTGCAGGCATCGACGTCCACCGGATCGTAGCCTGCCCCGTTGGACGATACCGCAAGCAGGCTCGGCGTTTGGTCCAGCAGCGTCGGCGTTACGTGATAGTGCTTCGCCAGCACCTGCCGGGAGGCACCCGCCTGATAGACGTGCGCGGCCGACAAGATCGGCGCAGCGGCAGCGTAGTCCTGTTTGTTCTCGATTTTGTCGAGCTGCACGTCGGGACGCCTGCCAAGCGTCTGCGCGTACAGCGACGACGACAGATACTCCACATAGAACACGCGTTTCGCGTTGGGTGCCATGCCGCTTGCCTCCCCCGGATTGACAGCGGCACCTTACGGGCGCCGCGCGCAACCTGCCAATCCCCGCGCGGAAGGGGATGCCATGCCACTGTCCGGGATCAAGGTCGTCGATCTGACGCGCGTGCTGTCGGGTCCATTCTGCACCGCGCTCCTCGCCGATCTGGGCGCGGACGTGATCAAGGTGGAAGCGCCGGAGGGCGATTCAGTACGTGGCCAGGGCGCCATCCGCGATGGGCTGTCGTGGTATTTTGCCAACTTCAATCGTAACAAGCGTTCGATCGTATTGGACCTGAAGTCGGCCCAGGGTCGTGAGGCGCTCGAACGACTGATCGCAAGGGCCGACGTGCTCGTGGAGAATTTTCGTCCCGGCGTGCTGGCACGCATGGGGTTCGATACGGCGAAGCTCAACGCGCTGCGGCCCAGCCTGATCACGTGCAGCATCAGCGGATTCGGCGGCAGCGGACCGTATCGCGATCGTCCCGCTTTCGATTTCATCGCCCAGGCGATGAGCGGGTTCATGAGTGTGAACGGGGCGGCGGAGGATCTGCCGCTGCGCTCGGGCCTGCCGATCAGCGACCTCGTGGCCGGGCTGTACGCGGCACTCGCAATCACTGCGGCGCTGCGACGGGCGCAGGCGACCGGCGAAGGGCAAGCAGTGGAGGTCAGTCTGACCAATGGACTGATCAGCCTGCTCTCGTACATCGCGACCAACTATTTTGCCACCGGCGTAATCCCGCCGCGCGCGGGGAACGACCATCCGATCGCCGCACCCTACGGGCTGTTCGCGACCCGCGACGGACATGTCGCGCTGGCACCCGCCGACGACGCCTTCTTTCGCCGCCTGATGGACGGGCTGGCGCTGTCGGAGCTGAAGGACGACCCGCTGTATCGCACGCAGGCGGCACGGGTAGCGAACCGTGAGCGGATCAACGCCATCGTGGGTGGCAAGCTGGCACTGCGGTCGACCGACCACTGGGTCACGACACTGAATGCCGCAGGCGTGCCATGCGGACCGGTTTACGGTGTCGACCAGGTGTTTCAGGACCCGCAGGTCTTGGCGCAGCAGATGGTGATGGAGGTCGAGCAGCCGGGCTACGGCCTCGTGCAAATGCTCGGCTTCCCGATGAAGTTCGACGCCACCCCATGCCGGGTGCGGCGTCCCGCGCCAAAATTGGGCGAACACACCGCTGAAGTTCTGGCGGAGTTGGAGCTCGTGAACAAGGCGCGAACATCGGACGCGTGATTCGGGGGTTTCAGGGGCACCGCCGCCCCCACGCCCTTGCCATCGGACGCGTGCTGCGCGACCCTGCTGGCAAGTGGGACAATCAGACTCAGCGAGGGCACCGTGAACGATTCAACGATCGTTACCGATTCGGTTAAGCGCTTCAAATATGTGGGCACGCGGCCGATCCGACCGGATGGGGTGCCGAAGGTCACGGGCCGCGCGGAATACGGTGCCGATCACGTTCTACCGGGGATGCTGGTCGGCAAGGTTCTCCGGTCGCCGCATGCGCATGCGCGGATCACGTCGATCGACACCTCGAAGGCCGCGGCGCTGCCGGGGGTGAAGGCCGTGATCACCGCGGCTGACATGCCGGATCACAAGTTCGAGTATGTTGGCCCGGAACGCGTGGCACAGAACTTCTGGCACATCACCCGCAACGTCATGGCGCGGGAGAAGGCACTGTATGAAGGTCACGCTGTCGCGGCGGTAGCGGCGATCAGTGAGTCGATCGCGCAGCAGGCGCTCGAGCTGATCAAGGTCGATTATGAGGTGCTGGCGCACGTCATCGACGTGGATGCGGCGATGGCTGAAGACGCACCGCTGCTGTTTGAGGACATGATCCCGCGCGGCGTCGAGGGCGCGACCAAGCCATCGAACATCTCCAAGCGGCTTGAATTTACGATGGGCGACCTCGAGGCCGGGTTCAAAATGGCCGACATCGTCATCGAGAAAGAGTTCAAGACCGCCGCGGTGCACCAAGCCTATATCGAGCCGCACGCTTGCGTGGCGCGTTGTGAGGCCGATGGCCAGGCGGAGATCTGGAGCGCCAGCCAGGGCCATTTCCAGATGCGGGCGCTTACCGCGAAGCTGCTGGGTCTTTCGATCAGCAACATCCGCGTGCACGCGGCCGAGATCGGGGGCGGGTTCGGCGGCAAGACCGTGACGTACCTGGAACCGCTGGCGACGTTGCTGGCGAAGAAGTCCAGTTTCCCAGTGCGCATGCAGATGACGCGCGAGGAAGTGTTCAAGGGCACTGGCCCGACTTCAGGTTCGTCGATGTGGGCGAAGGTCGGGGTGACGAAGGACGGCAAGATCGTCGCCGCCGACTCGATCTTCAAGTTCCAGGCAGGTGCCTTCCCCGGCTCGCCGGTGATGAATGCCTGCCTGTGCGCGTACTCGCCGTACGACATCGCGAATGCCCGCACCGTCGGGTACGACGTCGTGAGCAACCGGCCGAAAGCGGCAGCCTATCGTGCGCCTGGGTCGCCGATCGGGCACTTCGCGGTCGAGAGCGTGATCGATATGTGCGCCAAGGCGATCGGCATGGACCCGCTGGAGCTGCGCATCAAGAACGTGGCGAAGATCGGCACGCCGACCATCGCGGGGCCGAAGCATGCGCATGCCGGCTTCGCCGAGACGCTGAAGGCGCTGTACGACCATCCCGGCTACAAGACGAAGCTGGGCAAGAACCAGGGACGCGGCGTGGCATGCGGCTACTGGTTCAACGGCGGCGGCGAATCCAGCGCGACGATCCAAGTGAATGCCGACGGCACCGTGCTGGTGGCAACCGGCAGTCCGGACATCGGTGGGTCGCGGGCGTCGATGGCGCTGATGGCGGCCGAGACGCTCGGCGTGGACTACAGCGACGTGCGCGCAATCGTCGCCGATACCGGCTCGGTTGGCTACACGCACGTGACCGGTGGGTCGCGCGTGACCTATGCCACCGGCACCGCCGTGGTGACGGCGACGAAGAACGTGGTCACCGACCTTTGCAAACGCGCGGCGATGATCTGGGACGTCGATCCGGAAGGGGTGATCTGGGACGACGGCTTCGCCAAGCCGGCGGGATCCAACGTCGGCAACTTCAAGCCGCTGTCGTTGAAGGAGCTGGCGGCAAAGGCGGGGGCAACCGGCGGGCCGATCACCGGCTCGGCGGGCGTGAACCCCGGTGCACAGGCGCCGGGCTTCTCCGCCCAGTTCTTCGACGTTGAGGTCGATCCCGAGACCGGGCAGGTGACGATCCTGCGTGCCGTAGCGGCACAGGATGTGGGACGGGCGATCCATCCGTCCTATGTCGAGGGCCAGATCCAGGGCGGCGTCGTGCAGGGCATCGGCTGGGCGTTGAACGAGGAATACATCTACAACGCCAAAGGACAGCTCGATAACGCAGGGTTCCTGGACTATCGCTGCCCAGTTGCCTCCGATCTGCCCATGATCGAAACGATCATGGTGGAGGTACCGAACCCATCTCACCCGTACGGCGCGAAGGGCGTGGGTGAGGCGAATATCTGCCCGCCGATGGCAGCGATCGCAGCGGCGATCGAACAAGCAGCAGGCGTGCGGATGACCGAGTTGCCGATGTCGCCACCGAAAGTGGTGGAGGCACTGGAGGCGAAGGCCTGAGCATGTCCGATACCCCCGCGCGGGTTGTCTTCACCACGGGCTTCAGCCGCCGCTATACCGGCGGGGTGAAGGAGTTCGAGGTGCGGGCGAAGAATCTGCGCGGGGTCATCAAGGCGATGGATGAGATGTTCCCCGGACTTGGGGAACATCTCGAGGAGGAGACCACTGTCGCGATAGACGGTGAGATGCACGAAGTCGGCTACTTCCAGACGGTGAAGCCGGGATCGGAGGTTTTCTTCATCCCGAAGATTGAGGGCGGCTAGCGCCGACGATGGCCCGGCTGCGTGTTCTGCGGCAAGCGGACTCAATCGATACGCTTGATCTGCGACTTGAGCCCGACGACACAGTGTCGCTCCGGACCGACGATCTGGTGGTCGAGATTCACTACGCCGCGGTTAATCCCAGCGATGTGAAGGCGGCGCTGGGAGCGATGCCACACGCGGTGTGGCCGCGCACACCCGGACGCGATTGGGCCGGTGTTGTGCGTAACGGGCCGGCGGAGATGATCGGCCGGACGGTGTTCGGGTCGGGTGGCGATCTGGGGATTACGCGTGATGGCTCGCATGCAACACATCTGCTGCTGCCCAGCAAGGCCGCAGTCGAGGTGCCCGCGGGAATGACATTGGCCGAGGCGGGCGCGGTCGGCGTGCCATTCATCACGGCGCAGGAGGGGTTTCGCCGCGCTGGAAGCCCTCGATACGGCGAGGTCGTCCTGGTGATGGGTGCCAACGGCAAGGTTGGCGAAGCCGCTGTGCAGATTGCCTCGGCACAGGGCGCGACTGTCTTTGCGGTGACACGACGCAACGAAGCATACGCTGGGCATGCGAATGGGCCGGTGCGCACGATCGACGCGGCGGAAGATGTCGCGGCCGCGGTACGGGCGGCGACTGGCGGGCACGGCGCAGATATCGTGTTCAACACGGTGGGCAGTCCGTATTTCGCGGTGGCAAACCAGGCGATGGCCCTCGAAGGACGGCAGGTTCTGATCTCGACGATCGACCGGGCGGCGCCCTTCGATATCCGCGCCTTCTATCGCGGCCGACATACCTATGTTGGCGTTGACTCACTGGCACTAGACAGTTGTGCGAGTGCAGCGGCGTTGCGCGAGCTGCTGCCGGACTTCGCCGCGGGGCGCCTAAGGGCGTTTCCGGTGAATACCGCGAACGCTTACGCGCTGGACCGTGCGATCGTGGCGTACCGCGCGGTGTTAGATGGTGTGCGGGAGCGAGTGGTGTTGCGGGTCTGAGTGAGGGCGTCAAGGTCGGGGCCGTAATGATTAGGCGCAGCGCGGCGCCACCAGGTCGTGCCAGAGATAGCGGCGGCCGGTCGATCTCGATGAAGCGGGGCAGCGGCATGCGTGCTCTCCCGGAGGGGGCTGCCTATGCGGCAGCCATATCCTCCTCGGCTTGCCGGGTTTGCAGGCCGTGCAGGTACTCCGCCGCGCATTGTGCCTGCGCCACAACGGTGAAGATGAAACGCTTCTCCAGCTTCAGCACGGTCGGACGGCGCACAAGGACAGGTGCTTCACCGCCGCGCCTCACGCAACCATGATCGCCATGCACACGACGATTCGGATGGGACACACAGAGATCACCATGGCCGCCACAAAATCGATCACTCCTGAAACTCTGGTGGCGCTGGGCGCACCGGCGTTGGCTGTTGCCCTGATCGAGCACGCCGAAAGTGATTCGATCCTGCGCAAGAAGCTGCGCATGTTGCTAGCGGGTACGAAAGGACCGGGCAAGCTTGCCGCTGAACTCGGTAAACGCATCCAGACCATCGGCCGGTCTCGCTCCTTCGTCGACTGGGACAAGCGCAAGGCGCTTGTCCAGGAACTGGCCCACATCAGGATGACGATCGGCACCACCTTGGCGGCACAGAGCCCAGGCGTCGCGATCGAACGCCTTTGGGAGTTCGTCGGTATTGCTGATCGGGTTCTCGAGCGGGTAGGCGATGGCGTGGGTGGTGTCGAGGAGATTTTCGGGGAGGCGATGGTCGATCTCGGCCGACTGATCGCTGCCGATCCGGATCGAGACACAGCGTCACTCGCCCGCCGCGTGCTGGCCATGTGTGACGGCAACGGTTTCGGCAGCTATGCGGATACCATTCAGCATTTCGGCGATGCGCTCGGCGCCGGCGGCCGCGCGGTGCTGCGTCGGGCCACCGAGAAGGCGATGACTGCTCTGCCTCCAGCGAGGCCGGATGACGGCTGGCGCGACGCCAACCAACGCTGGCCCTTGGTCCATCGGCTCATGACCTTGGCCGATCTGGAGCACGATCCTGATGCCTATATCGCCGCCGTGCGTGCCGGCGGGTTCGAGGATCGACATGCGTCCGACATCGCGAAACGCTTGATTGACGCGAGGCGCCCCGCCGAGGCACTGCAATGGCTCGACAAACCGCGACGGCGGAGCGAGGACGAGGGTGGAGCAGACGTCGATCTGCGGATCGCAGCTCTGGCGGGGCTCGGGCGGAAGGACGAGGTTCAGGCGTTACGCTGGGCCACGTTCGAACAGATACTGAGCATCGCGCATCTGCGCGCCTATCTCAAAGGGCTCCCCGACTTCGATGATTTCGACGCCGAGCAGAAAGCACTAGCGATCGCTTCTGGCCACAAGCTTGCGGGCCTGGCGCTTGCGTTTCTGGTTGGCTGGCCAGCGCTGGATCGTGCCGCAGCACTCGTGCGTGACAGGGTCACCGCCCTCGACGGCCGCGCCTACGAGACTCTGCGACCGGCCGCGCAGTCCTTGGAGGAAAAATATCCTGACGCAGCGACGCTTCTCTACCGGCACCTGGTCGAGAGCGTTCTCGATCGCGCCTCGTCCAAGCAGTATCCCTATGCGGCGCGCGACCTGGTTTCTGCCATGCGCGTGGCCACGCGTTTGCCGCCGGGTGCCGCGATCGAGAGCGACGCTATATATCTCGCGAAGCTCCGCAAACAACACGGCCGGAAACATGGATTTTGGACGTTGATCGATCAGACGGGACATTGACGCGGCCATGCCGAAACCGCTGCGTGCCGCAACCGACGAAGAAGTGTGCGCCTTGTTGCGGCGCTACCAATGTCTGGTGCCGTTCCACGCGGTGCGGACCCGCTTCCTCGGCAACATCGCCACGCCCGCCATTCAGTCGGCCCCCATCGAGACGGTGTCAGCGTTGTGGGGCGGCAAGCTGCCGGTGTTCGAGACGCTGGACGCCGCGAACGAGCTGATTGGCGTGCTGGTGATGGGCCTCTGGAACCGGCTCAGCCGGCACCAGGAACGCTCGGCGCCATTCCGCCTCACGCGCATTGCGGTCCCGGTTTCGCGAGAGGGGCTGGCGACGATCGCGCTCATGCGCCGGGAGGAACTTGACGGCTTCATCGAGGGCTTGTTTGGCGCGCACGAAAGCCTCGATTTTCCGGAGCGCGCCCACCGGGCGCTCGGCGTGCTGGCTGAGATCCGCCCCATGCTGGAAGGTGTCCACGAAGTCGCCGACAATCCCACCAAACCCGGCACCCCGGCCGACATCACCGACACACTCAGCCATCTTCGCGAGTTCACCCGAATAGCGGAGCATGAAATGCACGAACTTGTCCTGTCCTGCACCCGCGCGCGGCGGCAGATGCTGCGAACGATGCCGGCGGCAAGACCCATTGTGCACTGACGTCCGCAGAAGGCTGCCGCTCGTTCGCACACGGAACAGTGGGAGAGAGGGCTGTCTCGGAGGAGGCCAAAGGTACGGCGCGTCCATTCTCATAACTGGCCACTGCCGATCTTATCGGCCGCGCTGGCGTGGCCGAGCCTGCCCCGTCGGACGCGCGCATGCTGGTCAGTAAGGTCGCAGGACCGTGCGTGCCCGACTCGATGGCCCATTGGTATGCACGCATCGGCTGAAAGGAGCCGACCATGCCGCACGCCGCCGCCTTCAATTCGTCATCGCAAGACGCCTGCCGCCAGATCGCGGCGCTCTTGGCTTCGGCCATGCAATTTGTGCCACGCGACCGTGGCGAGGCGATAGTCCGCAAATGGCTTGCCCGACGCGACATAGAGGAAATGTCTGAGGACCGTTTGGTCGCCATGGCCGCCGACGCGACGTTGTTGTCGGCGGACCTGCTGCTTTCGCAGCCTGCCGCGAGTGGCACGACCGCGCTCGACCGTCTCGCCAAGAGCCGCGCCAATGCTCCGCCGGCGGAGGCAGCGGCCATCGCCGCTCTCCGCAAGGCGCAATTCCGGCTGCTGCGGTTAGAGCGAGGTGCGCCAATGCGCGAGCTCTTGGTGCGCGATGTCGTGTCGGACGAGGAGTTCCACCTCGTCGGCGCGGAACTGCCGCCGCTGGCTGCTGGAACGGTGCTGTTTGGCCGCGTGGTGATGTTGGACGGCGGTCTCTGCTGCCTGCCCGGCGCGATCACACCGCTCGATCTGGCCGCACTCGCGGTCGCGCGCGGCCATCCGGCGGCGGCGGCTCCGAGCGTCTCCGCCGGCGTGCGCTGGGCGGAGGCGGTGTATGGCCACGTGGTGCGACACGGCACACTGGACGTGCCCGGGCTGAACCGGCCGGCTGGCGATGTCGACTCCCAGGACGACTTGTTCGAGACCGAAGGCGGCCCACTGCTCACCTTGGCAATTGCATGGGCGGCATTGGTGGATGAGACGCCGGACGCGTCGCTGCTGCAACGCACACGCCACCTCGCCAACCTGCCAACTATGCTCAACGCGCTCGCCGCCGCGGTATCGGCGGGAGACAGTCGGAACGAAGATATGGCGCTCGCGTTCGAGCGGTTGCTCCTGGTGCAGATGGAAACAGTGCTGCGCCGCGAGCGCGCCGGCTCGGGCACGCTGACCTTGGGCGCTGTTGGGTCTGCGGTGGACAGCGCGATTGCCACGGGGCGGCTGCCGCCCACGGCGCGCACGCTGTTCAGGTCTCTACAGCAGCGGCTCGCTGGCGACGGCGGCGTACGTCGTGCTGACGACCCGGCGCTGGAACGCCTGGTGCAGCGCATTCAAGGGCTGCGGGCCAAGACGGTTGCGCAGGGTTGCACCGAACAGGAGGCTCTGGCGGCAGCTGAAAAGGTGGCGGAACTCCTGGACCGCTACGGCCTGTCGCTCGGTGAACTGGATTTTCGTGCGCAGCCCTGTGATGGCATCGGCATCCAAACCAACCGCCGCCGCTTTGCCCCGATTGACAGTTGCGTCCCCGGGGTTGCTGCATTCTTTGACTGCCGCGTCTGGGTGGAGCAGGCCACCGGCATGGCGTTGCGCTACGTGTTTTTCGGTCTGCGCGGCGATGTGGCCGCGGCGCAATACCTCTACGAAATGGTCGAGCGGGCGTTCGAGATCGAGACAGATGCGTTCCGCGCGAGCGCCCTCTATGCCCGGATGGCGGGCGAGCGGCGCAGTGCCACCAATTCGTTTCAGATCGGGCTTGGGCGTGGGATCAGCCACAAGCTGCAGGCGATGCGCACGGAGCGCTTTGCGAGCCGGCGCAGTGCCACCGGCCGAGACCTCGTGCCGATTAAAGCGGCAATGGTGGATGAGGAGGTGGCCAAGCTCGGCCTTGACCTACGAACGCGTGAGATGGGGCGACGCAGGCGCGTTCTCGCAGACGCCTTGACGGCAGGGGAGGCTGCGGGCCACCGGTTCGAATTCACGCCCGCGATCAGCCAGGCGGCATGACGCGGCGCGTGCATGTGCAGCACACTTGAGGCCGGCGAACCAATCTGGAGTGCGCGGTGACAAACCGGATGGGTGCAACTCCCCATCCAAATCGTCGCGCTACATTGGAGCGAGTTTCTGCGCTCGCGCGCGCGTTGCGGTCTGCGCGGTGTCAAGCTGGTCGTCTCCGATGCGCATGAGGGACTGGAGGCCGCAATCACCAAGGTGCTGGGCGCCACTTGGCGGAGATGCAGGGTGTGTATCATGCGCCATGCCATCGCCTATGCCGGCAAGACACGGCGTCGCATCGTCGCCGCCTGGATCGGCACCGTCTTTGTCCAGGACGACGCTGAGGCAGCGCGCAAACAGTGGCGTCACGTCGCCGACCGACGCCGCGGGTCAGTAATTGCGAATTCCGAGCGAAGGCGGACAGTAATTCCGACCGAAGCCGGACGGTGATTCCAATTGATCCAGGACAGCCCTGAGAGGGCGCTGGGGTGGATGTTGACGATCTGATGATCCACTTCGGCTACGGTGCCTGTGCACGCGCCGAGATTTCCCCAATCCAGGCAAGCAAATTGGCCGGGCCGGGCCTTGAGCCTTGAGGCGTGGCCGATCACGCCGCAATGCGGGCAGGTCGGTCCAGCAGGCCAGCGCGCACGCTCGAGCAATGCAAGGCACTTTTCCTCATCGCAGAAGCGCGCCTGCAAGGCGACAAGGCTGAGTGGGACGCGTCCGGGTCTCACGATCACAACATACAGGAATTCAGGACTAAAAGCAATAGTTCCGATGAGGGATATGCGTGCGGCGATATCGGACCATGGGTATGGCTTTATCCAAGAAAAATACAGGCGATAGTGCCAATGCACGCGATGCCCATCCCAAAGGAGGATTGGACCGTGAATAGCCGTGTCGCCTATTTTACTGTGACCGGAGTGACGCTGGTTCTTGGTCTGATGTTATCGACAGCGGCATTCTCGCAGGACAGCGCGGATTCCAATGCTAATGCTGTCAAGGCGCCAAGCGCTGTCCAGCCTGGAGCGCCAGTAACGAAACAGCATGTCGACGGCGGGGATCTCGCTCCCAATACCGTATTTTCCGAGAACTACGAGCGGCAGCCGACACCGGCGTCTCGCTGAACCCAATCACCTTGGCTAGCCGAGATGGTCCATGAGCATATCGGTTTGTCTCTTATCCGGGGGCTTGAGAACAGCGCCTTTGCAGTTCGGCGTGTCGCAGCCCGACTGCGGCACGCTGTTTTATGACACGGACGTGCTGAACGGAGGTGGGCTCCCGGGTGAGAACATCTCGTTTGGGCACGGCCTTGGCGAGGAAGCGTCGCAATGAGTGGCAACGTTCCTCCGATTGTTGGTCCATTGCCGCGGGCGAGCGCCGCCACTTATGCGGAACACTTCGAACAGGCGTGGCGGGCCGTAGCTCCTTCGCTGCTGTTCGGGCTGCGTCTGTGGGCTTCAGTGTCGCTTGCGCTCTACGTCGCTTACTGGCTCGAGCTCGACAATCCCTACTGGGCCGGCACGTCGGCGGCGATCGTGTGTCAACCACAGCTCGGCGCCTCCTTGCGCAAAGGTTGGTTCCGCTTGATCGGCACTGTGATTGGTGCGGCGATGAGCGTGGTTCTGGTCGTTTGCTTCCCGCAGGATCGTATCCTGTTCCTCGGGTGCCTGACCGTGTGGGCCGCGGCTTGTGCTTTCGCTGCGACGCTGTTGCGCAATTTTGCGTCCTATGCCGCAGCACTCGCTGGCTATACGGTGGCGATCATCGCCGGCGACTTATTCGGCTCGGTCGGCGGCGTCGATGCAAACGCTGCGTTCCTGCTTGCCGTTGCCCGGGCCAGCGAGATCTGCCTCGGCATCGTCTGTGCTGGCGTCGTTCTCGCCGGCACCGATCTCGGCGGCGCCGGACGCCAACTCGCTGCGCAATTCGCGGATCTGTCGGCGGGGATCACCGCCGGCTTCATCCGCACACTCACAGTCGCGGGACGCGGATCCGTCGACACGCAGCCCGTTCGTCACGAATTCATTCGCCGCGTCGTCGCCCTTGATCCCGTGATTGACCTGACGCTCGGGGAATCAGCACGGATTCGCTATCACTCGCCGGTGCTGCAGAGCGCGGTGGACGGGCTGTTCACGGCGCTCTCTGCTTGGCGCGCAGTCGCCAATCACGTGCACGCGCTGCCTGCTGACGAAACCCGGCAAGAAGCTTCCACCGTCCTCGAAAACCTGCCACCCGAGCTGCAGGCGGTAACGCAGCCGGGCGCCGCTGAGCGCTGGATCGGCGATCCGATTGCCCTGCATAGGATCTGCGAGCTGACCGTGCGGCGATTGATCGCGCTGCCGACCGTGTCACCCTCGCTGCGTCTGCTTGCCGACAAGGCGGCCGAGACCTTCGCGGGCATCGCGCATGGACTCAACGGACTGGCATTGCTTGTGGCCGATCAGACACGACCAATTCCACCTCGCGGGGACAAACAGTTTCGGGTGCCAGATTGGCTGCCCGCGCTGGTCAATGCCGGGCGCGCGTTCGTTACCATCGGCACTGTTGCGCTCTTGTGGATTGTCACCGCCTGGCCAGGCGGCGGCAGCGCGATAACTTTCGCGACGATCATCGTGCTGCTGCTCGCACCACGCGCGGAACAGGCGTACGGCGCCGCCATAATATTCACTCTGGGCGTCCTCGTGGATGTGGTCCTTGCGGCCATCGTCGCGTTTGGAGTGTTGCCAGAACTGGGGATCGAAAGGTTTGCCGGCTTCAGCCTCGTCCTCGCTGTTTGCCTGGTGCCCATGGGCGCCCTGCTGGCACAGGCACGTCAACCCTGGCAGCTCGGGTTGTTCACCGGGATAACGGTGCTGTTCATGCCGCTGCTGCAACCGACCAACCCGATGACTTACAACCCCGAGGCATTCTTAAACGCCAGCTCGACGATCGTCTTCGGTGCCGGCATTGCGGCGCTGTCATTTCGCCTGCTGCCACCGTTGTCGCCGGCCTTCCGTGCGCGCCGGCTGCTCGCGCTGACCCTGCGCGATCTGCGCCGTCTCGCAACCGGTCGCAGCCAACCTGACTGGGAGGGCCATGTGCACGGCCGGCTCTCTGCCATGCCGAACGAAGCGACGCCGCTGCAGCGCGCGCAACTAATGGCTGCGCTCTCAGTCGGCAGCGAGATCATCCAGCTGCAACATGTTGCGCACGATCTCGGCCTCGCTCCGAAGCTCGACGCGGCGTTCGCGGCACTGGCGGAAGGCCACAGCGCGCAGACGATCACCCAACTCACCCGGCTCGACGATGCACTCGCCACCGATGCCGTCGGTGGACCGGTAACGAATGCTGTCCTGCGGGTGCGGGCAAGCATTCTCGTGCTTTCCGAGGTTCTGGCAAGGCACGGCGCCTATTTCGACGCGGAAGCACGCGCATGAGGTTCGCCGAGATCGATCTGTTCGGCGTGTATGTCGCGCCGATGTCGGTGATGCTGGTCGCCGCCTGGGTGGTCACGATCGCGCTTCGCCGGGTTGCCGCGCGATACGGTCTGCTGCGCCATGTGTGGCACCCGGCGCTGTTCATGTTCGCGGTTTACCTGATCGTCCTGTCGTCGATCGTTCTAAGTTTGGCACAATGAGGCTACCATGTCCGAAGTAGAAGCCAGGGTGAAGCCGGAAGCGAGACGCGCCGATCGCGAGCCTGCCCTGTCTCCCAACCCGCTCACCCGCGTGACGCCGGGCCGCAAAAAGCGCGTGATGCCGGTGTTGCTCAGCGTGCTCGTCGCGGCGGTCGCCGTCTTGCTCGGGCGTGCGATGTGGGATGCGTATATGGGCGCACCTTGGACACGTGACGGCACTGTGCGCGCTTACGTCGTTACCATGGCACCAGAAGTCGCGGGGCGCATCGTCGATCTGCCAATCGTCGAGAACAAATACGTGCACAAGGCTGATCTACTGATGGTCATCGACCCGACCAATTACACGATCGCCGTCAGTCAGGCGGAGGCCGCGGTGCAGCAGGCCGAGGCGAGCGTGCAGATCATCGACGCGCAAATCGCTGTCCAGCAGGCACAGATCAGCGCCAACCAGGCACAGGTTGATCGGGCGCAGGCAGCGCTTGTCTTCGCGAAGCAGCAGGCGGGCCGCTACGCGACGTTGGCACAAGACGGCTGGGGTACCGTTCAGGATGCCCAGCAGTACTGGTCCCAGTTGCACCAGCAGGAGGCGGCCGTGCAGACAGCACTGGAAAGCCTCACCCTCGTGCAGCGGCAAATCGCGTCGCTGAATGCGCAGCGCCTGAGCGCCGAGGCGAGCGTCACGCAGGCGAAAGCCCAACTCCACCAGGCGCAAGTGAATCTCCAGCGCACACGCATTCTTTCCCCGGTCGACGGCTATGTGACGAACCTGCTGGCGCAGCTCGGCGATTACGTCAACGTTGGCGTGAACACGATCTCGATTGTCGATGCCCATTCATTTTGGATCGACGGGTATTTCGAGGAGACCAACATCGCCCCGATCCGCGTGGGTGATCCGGCCGAGATCAAGCTGATGGGCTACCACCAGATTGTGCGTGGCCATGTCGATAGCATCGCCCGCGGGATCAACGTCGCGAACGCACAGCCGAACGGGCAAGGCATCGCCATGGTCAATCCGATCTTCACCTGGGTGCGCCTCGCGCAGAGAATTCCCGTGCGTATCCACATCGATGATGTGCCGAAGAACATCGTTCTCGTGGCCGGAATGACCGCCACGGTCCAGATCGATGAGCCCCGAGATGATCAACGGAATTGATCGGGCTAGGCGTTCGGGCATTGCGCTCAGCCGAACGCCAACTATCGATGCATGCGATACTTCGCTGATCGAAAGCCAATATGATCAAAGCCGCCAGCAAAATCATTCACGAACCACACTCATAGATGCGGCAGGATAGGTCGCCGGAGAAGGAAATCCAAAGCGTCGGGCCGAAAGGAACAGAACCATGTCTTCTTCCATCGCTCCTGATCCCACCCGGCTTCTCAGCGACCTCGCCTGCGAGACCTACAACGCCGAGCGCAACGACTCGGCAAGTAACCCGGGTCCGCAGAACCTCGATCTGGTAAAGCTCAGTCCCAACGCCGACCTGCCGCCCCTCACGGACCATGGCGTCGTCGAACCATTTTGGTGCTCCTTTGACCTCGCCCATCGCCGCGTTCAGGAAGGTGGCTGGACCCATCAGGTCACATCGCGCGAGTTACCGATGTCAAAGGATGTCGCGGACGTCAATATGCGGCTTGCCAAAGACAGTTTCCGAGAGCTGCATTGGCATCTCGCCGATGAGTGGGCGCTGATGCTGAACGGCAAGGCCCGCGTGACGGTGTTCACCCCGGATGGCGCGATGTTCATCGACGATGTCGCCTCTGACGATCTATGGCTGTTCCCTGCAGGCGCTCCGCATTCGATCCAGGCGCTCGGAGAGGATGGATGCGAGTTCTTGCTGGGGTTCAATCAGGGCAACTTTTCCGAGGAGAGCACTCTGCTTCTGTCGGATTGGCTGAAGCACACGCCGCCTGAGGTCTTGCGGCAGAATCTCGGCTTGACGGCCAATGCCATCGAGAACCTGCCGAAAGGAGAGCCATTGTATATTTTCCGGAGCGACGAGCCGGTCAAATCCGTGGAGGAAGAGATCGCCGAAGTCGCCCGGCACGCTGCCAAGCCCAAAATGTCCTATACCTTCAAAGCACGCACTATGAAGCTGACGAAGGAAAGCAACGCCGGCAGCGTGAAGACTATCGACTCAAAGAACTTCCCGGCATCCGAAAAGATTGCGGCGGCGATTGTGACGGTGAAACCCGGCTGCATGCGTGAGATGGATTGGCATCCAAATGGCAGCGAATGGCAATACCGGATCAAGGGGAAGGGTCGTATGACCGTGTTCCCTGGCGAGGCAAAGGCTCGGACGATCGACCTCAACGCCAACGATGTCGGCTTCGTCCCCAACATGGCCGGTCACTGCATCCAGAACACCGGCGACGAGGACCTGATATTCCTCGAACCGTTCGTCGCGCCCGAGTTCCAGGAGATTTCGGTCAACAAGTGGCCGCGGGCTTCGCCGCAGCAGGCGGCCATGGCGCACACCAAGTTCAAAAAGGAAGATCTCGACAAGCTTCCCGCTCACGCAAGCCCGGTCCTGCGATAATCGAGTTCTAGCGAGATCGCCACGGCCAGGGGCCGAGCTGCCCGGCCGTCGCCGTAACCCCTCCGAACTGCGCCACCCTGTGGGACGGATGTAATGAAAGCGCTCGTTCTCGTTGCCCTCCGCCGGCCCTACACCTTCGTCGTCCTCGCACTGGTCATCCTATTGTTCGGTGCCATTTCGGTGCTGCGGACGCCGACGGACATCTTTCCGCCGGTCAAAATTCCGGTCATCGCAGCGATCTGGACCTATAACGGTCTGTCCCCGTCCGACATGTCGGGCCGCATCATATATTATTACGAGCGCACACTGACGACGACTGTCAGCGGGATCGAGCACATTGAAAGCCAGTCCTATTACGGCAGCGGTGTGGTCAAGATCTACTTCCAGCCCGGCACGGACATCAGCGCGGCGCAAGCGCAGGTCACGGCCTCATCGCAAACGGTGATCAAGCAGATGCCGACCGGCACGACCCCGCCGAACATCCTCGTGTTCGATGCGTCCTCCGTGCCGGTGCTGGAATTGCAGATCGCTGCGGAGAACATGACGCCGTCGCAGATCAACGACATCGCGACAAACCTAATCCGGCCCGCGCTGGTGTCGGTCCCCGGCGTGGCGATCCCTGCGCCGTACGGCGGCACCACCGCCGACGTGGAGGTCGATCTCGATCAGTCGCAACTGCTGGCGCACGGCATGAGCGCCAAGGACATCGGCGCCGCCCTCGCTCTGCAGAACATCGTGTTGCCGGCCGGCGATCAGAAGATCGGGCCGATCGACTTCATGGTCGTTACCAACGCGACGCCGCTGAAGATCGACGAGTTCAACAATCTGCCCATCAAGCAGGTTGGCAACGCCACGGTGTACTTGCGCGATGTCGCCTATGTCCACGCGGGCGGGCCGCCGCAGCAGAACATCGTCATGGTCAAGGGGCAGCAGGCAGTCCTCCTGCAGATCCTCAAGACTGGCGAGGCTTCGACGCTGGCGGTGGTCGAAGGGGTCCGCGCCAAACTGCCAGGCATCCTCAAGATGCTGCCGCCAGGCGTCACGATCACGCCGCTCGACGATGCATCGACCTTCGTGCGCGCCTCGATCGATGACGTCGTGCAGGAGATGTTGACGGCGGCCGTCCTCGCCGGCATCGCGGTCCTGCTCTTCGTGGGAAGCTGGCGCTCGACCCTGATCGTGGCGGCGTCCATCCCGCTCTCCATCCTGTCCTCGGTTATTGCGCTGTCCGTCGTAGGGCAGGACATCAACGTCATGACGCTGGGCGGCCTGGCGCTCGCGGTCGGCATCTTGGTCGACGACGCCACCGTGATGATCGAGAACATCAACACCCATCTCGAGCTGGCGGAGAAAAGCGGCGGCGAGGTGGACCTCAAGCAGGCCATCATCGAGGCGTCAAACCAGATCGTCGTGCCGACCTTCGTATCCACGACGTGTATATGCATCGTGTGGGTGCCGCTGTTCCAGCTCGGCGGCGTTGCCGGCTACCTGTTCCTGCCGCTAGCCGAAGCAGTGATCTTTGCCATGATCGCGTCGTTCATCCTGTCGCGCACGCTGACGCCGACCCTGGCCGACTATCTGCTCCGCGGGCAGGTCGCGGCGCTCCAGGGCAAGGGGGGTGAGGCGCGGCGCGGCGTCTTCGGCCGCTTCCACCGCGGCTTCGAGGTTCGATTCGAGCGCTTCCGCGATGCCTATCGCGGGCTGCTCGAGCGGCTCGCGCCGCAGCGGCACGTGTTCTGCTCGCTCTACCTCACGCTGGCCCTCGCGTCTCTCGTGCTCCTCGTCTTCGTCGGGCAGGATTTCTTCCCGAGCATCAAGTCGGGCACGATCGCGATGCACATGCGCTTCGCCTCCGGCACGCGCATCGAGGAGACGGCCAAGCTGGCAGTGCTCGTCGACCAGCGGGTGCACGCACTTCTGCCCGGCCATGTCGTCGGCAGCCTGCTGAACTGTGGACTGCCCTCGACCGGCATCAACCAAGCCTATAGCAACACCGGAACGATCGGTTCGCAGGATTGCGACCTGACGGTGTCGCTGGATAACCAGGCCTCGCCGGTCGCCCGGTACCAGCAAATCTTGCGGGCCGGGCTGGCGGCGCGCTTTCCCGGTGCGCAGTTCAGCTTCCTCGCCGGCGACATCACCGCGCAGATCCTGAACTTCGGCCTGCCGTCGCCCGTCGACATCCGGATCAGCGGGCGCGACCTGGATGAGAACTACGCCTTCGCCACGAAGCTTGCGGCCCGCATCCAGAAGGTCGCCGGCGCGGCCGACGTCCGGATCCAGCAGATCATGGACCAGCCGACCCTGCAGCTCGACTCCAGCCGGAGCCTCGCGCTCGGGGTCGGCCTCAACGAGTCGCTGATCGCTGACAATGTGCTGGCCACGCTGTCGGGGAGCGGCCAGACCGCGCCGACCTATTGGCTCGATCCAAGCACGGGCGTCTCGCATCTGGTCAACGTCCAGACACCGCAGGACCAGATGCAGAGCGTCAACGCCCTGCAAACCGTGCCGGTCGGCAACACTACGGGCACCGGGCCCGCCGCCCAGCCGGAGATCGTCGGCGGCCTGTCCAACCTCCGCATCACCGCCATTCCCGGCGTCGTTTCGCATTACGCGATCATGCCGGCCATCGACATTTACGCCACCGTCGCCGGCCGCGATCTGGGCGGGACCACCAGGGCAATGCAGACCGCCATCGACGATCTGCAATCCGACCTTCCGAGGGGCGCGACTGTGGCGCTGACCGGGCAGGCCAGCACCATGCAGTCGGCCTACGCGCAGCTGCTCGAAGGCCTGACCTTGTCCATCGTGCTCGTATTCCTGGTCATCGTGGTGAACTTCCAGTCGTGGCTGGACCCGATGATCGTCATCTCGGCGCTGCCGGCGGCCCTCGCTGGAGCGACGTGGAGCCTGTTCCTCACTGGCACGACACTGTCCGTGCCGGCGCTGACCGGCGCGATCATGAGCATGGGGACAGCGACGGCGAACACCGTGCTCGTGGTGGACTTCGCCCGCGCCCAGTTGGCCGCCCACGGCGACCCGGTGGCCGCGGCGATCGAGGCGGGTCACGCCCGGATCAGGCCGGTGCTGATGACGGCGCTGGCGATGATCGTAGGCATGTTCCCGATGTCATTCAGTAACACCACCAATGCGCCCCTGGCCCGTGCCGTCATCGGCGGCTTGATCGTCGCAACCGTGACGACCCTGATGTTTGTCCCTTGCGTGTTCGCAATTATTCATCGCGGCCGGTCAAGGCGGCCGTTGCAGCTACAGGAGAGGTCAGCGTGAGTGCAACGAAACGCCGCAGTCGCGGCTGGGCGGTTGCTATCGCAGGCATGACAGTGGCGCTCGTGGTTGCGGGATACGGAATATGGATGCGCGGCGTCACGTTGACGAACCTTCAGCAGCAAGCCGACGATTCCGCGATCCCGCGCGTGCAGCTAACGACGCCGAAGCCGGGCCCGAAGGAGCGGACCGTGACCTTGCCCGGCAACGTCGTGGCGTGGAACGAGGCACCGATCTACGCGCAGGTCAGCGGCTACGTGACCAAGTGGTACAAGGACTACGGCGCACACGTCGACAAAGGCGAGCTGCTCGCGGATATCGATGCGCCGGGTCTCGACGCGCAATACAAAGCAAGCCTCGCGCAACTGGACACGGCGGTGACTAACTACAACCTCGCCGCCCTCACGGCAAAGCGCTATACGGAGCTGAAGAACACGCCAGGTGTGTCCCTGCAGGAAGTCGACAATTATGTCGCCGCTGCCGCAGCGGACAAGGCCCAGGTCGCTGTCGCCCAGGAAAACGTCCAGCACTACTATGCCATGATCGGTTTCGAGAAGGTCACGGCACCGTTCGCCGGCATCGTCACATCCCGCTTGGTCAACATCGGCGACTACGTCACCAGTGCGGGCGGTGATGCCACGGTCCAAGGGGTCGCCAAGCCGCTGTTCAACGTGGCGGACATATCGAAGCTTCGCGTCTATGCGGCCGTGCCACAGAGCTTCGGGAACGTGCTTTCGCCGGCGATCAAGGCGACGCTCACCCTGCCCAACGCACCAGAGAGGCCGATCAAGGCCGACTTCCTCACGGCGGCGGGTGCCGTCGCCACCGGCACGCGCACGATCGTCACCGAACTTGTCGTCGAAGACGGTCAGAAACCCCTGCTGCCCGGAGCATATGTCAACGTCCACCTCACCGTTCCCGGAAACCCGAATCTCGTGATCGTGCCGCCGCAGGCGCTGCTCTTCCGAGCCGAGGGTATGCAGGTCGCGACGGTCGTCGCGGGAGACCGCATTCACTTGCAGAATGTATCCCTCGGCGACAATCTCGGGTCGGAGGTAGAGCTCCTGTCCGGAGTGACGACGGCCGACAAGATTGTGGCCAACCCCTCACTTGGATTGTTGGAAGGCGAGCAGGTGAAGGTCGTCCAGGCGGTGCGCGGCTACGAGCTGTCAGATATCAGCAAGCCGGCACAGTAGCGGCCGTCACCCGAGGCACATGGCCGGTTTGAGCAGGCCATCATCCCGCCACGCTGCTCGCTCGGCACGCCTCACAGCAAGATGCCCAGCCAGGCCGCTCTGATGTCCGTTGTCAACAGGATGAACGTAGCTGAACACCGCGTGTGCGGTGACCGGTTGTTATGGATGCTCACGGGAGGAGGCGCGGCCGAAAGACGCCGGTGACCAGGAACCAGCGCTCGCTCACTCGTGGAGACCGCCACAGGCAGCTGAGACCACCCAAAGCCGACGTTTCCTCTGCCTCAAAAGTCAGTTGACATAGCGACATAGTGACGTCATGATGTCATTATATCCTCAGATCCGGCCAACCGCCTGCCGCTGTATGTCAGGTCGAAGACGCACTCGCCGAACGCATTGCTGTGAATTGGCACCGAAGTGGGACCAGGCTACTGACTCGCTTTTACGCATTGAACTACCCGCGCAAATTTCGTTCAGGGTGGGGTCCCGATAGGCGCCGATCGGGACCCACCTGCACATTGATTTCCGCAGCAAGTTCAAAGCAATAGCTCAGTTTCGACAGGGGTCCCACTTCGGGGCTTATTCACACCCCGCTCCGTCAGGACACGCGTCCCGGCCGCGTCGGTGTGGGCCAGAGCGGGATGCGCGCTGATAGCCGCGCCCATCCCGCTCCAGATCTTCGTTTGCTCGCGTGAATCAGGCCGACGGCGAGCCCGCCTTCGGCTATCACGCGCTAACCAAGCGTAACTTCGGCCTCGATCACTTCGAGATCGGCGGTCATGACCATGCCCTTGGTTTCCGGCCCCAGATAGACCGCGATGACATACACGACCAGCGAACCAACCGTGCCGTACATCATCGGTTTGGCGAAACCCATGCCCTGGTTCACCGCGAAGTAAGTCAGGATCGGCGCGACCGCCGCGCCCCAGACCGCGCCCTGATGATAGATGAAACCCGCGGCGGTGGCGCGTACCTCGGTCGGGAAGCGTTCCGACAGCCAGCCGGGATTTAGGGCGTCCTTGCCACCGAAAAAACAGATGAACAGCAGGAAGAACGCGAGGAACAAGCTCCGGTCGAGCTGCATGACATACAGCGGCACGAAGAACACGGCGATGGTCAAGGGAATCATGAGCGCCCAGCGCCGTCCAACGCGTTCCGACAGGCCGCCCCAGAACGTACAGGCGGCGAACGTGAGAATGTTGCCCCAGAACACCGGAACCGACACCTGGGCCGGCGTCCAGCCCAGTTCTTTCGTCAGATAGGTGCCGAGCATGGCCCAGACCGCGTAGTAGGCGCAGAAGTTCGCGGCCATCCATAGGCAACCCGTCAGAGTATTGTACAGATATTTGCGCTTGAAGATGGCGAACAGTGGCAGGGTAACCTGCTGTTTCGTCGCGTTCTGGATCTTCTTGTTTTCCGCCCAAACCTCGGGCTCTTTCACGTACAGGCGGATCCAGACGCAGCCCAGGGCCGGTAGCACGCCCAGGATTAGCATCCCGCGCCACCCATAGCCCTTATGCCACGCTTCCAACGGCGCGTACAGGAAGCCGTAGGCGAGGGCGGACAGTGCGAAGCCCAACCCCCAGGACCCCTGCAACACGCCTGACATCAGCCCACGCGACCGCGCCGGCCAGGATTCCATCGCCAGTGCCGCGCCAGCCGGCCACTCCGCCCCCATGCCGATGCCCAACAGCGCCCGGACCACGAACAGGAAGGTGAAGCTGGGCGAGAAGCCCGCGAGGAAATTGCAGATCGAATACCAAAGAATGGAGATCATCAGCGGCGCTCGGCGCCCCAGCCGATCGGCCAGCCAACCGGATGCCGTCGCTCCACCCAGGCGCATGACCAGCGTGACCGAGAAGATCGCCGTCACGTCGATCAGCGGAACCCCGAACTCCTGCGCGATCGGCGCCATGATCAGAAGAAAGACGGTGAAGTCGAAGGCGTCGAGCGTCCAACCCATCCAGGCGGCGCAATAGGCGTACCATTGGTCCTTGGTGGGTTCTTTCCACCATGGAACGTTTGTCGCGTTTCCAGCGTATCCGGACATCGATTTGAACTCCCTGCTTCTTGGCCTGCCTGTCGGATGGGCTTATGTCCGCCCATTCCGAACTCAGCCTATCAACGAGTTCGTGTCTGATGCAACAAATCCCAGTGCGGGGCCGCTGTGGGTCTCACCGGTGCCAGATGGCCCAAACGCAATACAGTTCTGGCGTTTCTCAATCCAATTCGTCGCACGCCAGTTCGAGAATCAGCGCCTTATTGAGCGACGACTGGGCGTTGAAGTCGAAAGTGTAGAGGCTTTTGGTCTGTGGAAACCGCACCGCCCGGATGCGGAGATGGCCTGATATGGGAATCTTGCGTCGGCGTTCACGCCGCGGCCGTCACTCGAACCGAGCCCAAACTGATTTCCCAGAACCCGACAAATCCGTGAATGCACGTCCGCTTCCCGACATAATGCGCCCGAAATCTGCCAATTCCGCTCATTCCGCTATGCGCCCATTACCGCCGCTCCGAGTGGCTTGGCCTGCACCCTCGAAGCAGACATTCCCCTAGGCGCCTCGGTGGACCGGACTGGCCAACTCCAGCCATTGGCGCAGTGTCTCTTCTGATATTTGGCCATTTCAGTAGGAGACCTATGCCAGGGTCGCCAGAAACAGCGTGACCACTGCCAGCCACGAGTAAAACAGGGGGCGCCGCTGTGCGCCGGTCAGCTGATATCTCGCTCGCGTCGTCAGGAACACGAAACGCCCATCTGCGCCCGGTGTGCAGACGAAGCACGAGTCCACCAGCCGCCCTTCCGGCGGATCGCAGCGATCTCCTCCCGAGCGGCGAGTGACCCTCTCGACGGCCTGTCGCCAATTCTCGCCAATGTCCTTAGCATGCCGACGGACCATAGGCCGGACCACCCACGGCCAGTGGAATGGAGCCCCGAATGAAATCCACCAGGATTTGCATCGTACTTGCCGTCTTGGCGGCTTGTCTTTCAGGACAAGCGAAATCCCAGCCCAACCAATCGGAGATCGATTCTGCCAATCGGCTCTTCCAGGCCGGGAATTTTGCCGAAGCCGGCAAAATTTACGCGCGAATTGCTGCTCAAAATCCTAGGAACTATTCGGCAGCCCTCGAGCTGGGGCGCATTGCGCTGCTTTCCAATAGGTTTGACGAAGCGCGGAAATGGTTGGAAAAGGCTATCGCTCTGCAGCCCAGTGCCACCGACGCCAAGGTCACGCTCGCTGAGGTATTTTATCGCCGAGACGATTTCCAAAAGGCGGCGACTTCACTGAATGGCATAGAGGCAGGCAGCAACAAATTGCTCACATCGCAGTATCCAACACTTGATGTTGCGCAGTTGGAAAGCTTCAAGGATCAGACGCCCTATGAGACTCAGGGCGACGGGCAAAGTACGCGTCTGAAATTTCTCAAGACCGATCCACTGCCGCTGGTCAGCGTGCGCGTGAACGGCGGCGACGAGGTCACCTTCTTCATCGATACCGGGGCTTCGGAGGTCGTGCTCGACACGGACTTCGCCCGAGAACTTGGCATACCGAAATTCGGATCGGTGCAGGGCACCTTCTCCGGCGGCCAGCGCGCTGATGTTCAGAGTGGGCGGATCGATTCACTCGCCGTTGGCGACTGGACCATCAAGAACCTGCCCATTGCGACGTTAGCCCTGCGCCAATTGTCCAAAGACCTCGGCGTAAAACGCATCGACGGGTGCATCGGGACCACTCTACTATACCATTTCCTCGCGACCCTCGATTATCCACATGGCGAGCTTGTGTTGCGCCGGAAAACCGCGACAAGCCTGAAGCAGTTTCGGGCAGCTTCGTCAGGCAGAAGCGTCCAGGTTCCTTTCTGGATTGCGGGCGACCATTTCATGGTTGGCTGGGGTCGTGTGGAGACAATCCCACGTGCACTCCTGTTCGTTGACACAGGGCTGGCTGGCGCCGGAGTCAAGTTGGCGGAGCCGGTCATCAAGGAGGCTGGGATCAAGCTGGAGGAAGACAAAGCCTTCGAAGGGGCAGGGGGAGGAGGAAAACTGAAAATCGTACCCTATACGGTACGTCAAATTTCCTTCGGCGAGGCAAGGGCAAACAATCTCCCGGGTCTATACGATGGGCCATTCCCATGGGAAACCAGTTTTGGATTTCACCTCGCGGGTATGGTCGGCCACGATTTCTTCAAATCCTATGCGGTGACCTTTGACTTCGAGAATATGCGGATTTTTCTCCAATAGAAGCTCTGACCGGGCGAATCTGCCAACGCTCCAAAATTGGAATACGGTTCTTCGTCAGGAACTGCTGGATCCCCTGGCGTCGATCAGAACTGCGGTGACGTTATGGTCGCGTAGTGCGGCGATAATCTCGGGACCACCCGCCGCAAAGGTATCCCTCCGTTAGAGGCCGCCTAGGAATCTGCGCTTGATTTGAGGGAAAGTGTGGCACTGCGGTGCGGAGGTTGGTGAGAAGTGTCCACAAGTTCGGTTATGGACACAAGTTTGAGTGTGAAGCGGCGGTATCGGTGTTGGCCGGAGGCGCTCAAGCGCGAGATTGTGGCGGCATCGTTTGCACCGGGAGCGTCGGTGTCGATCGTGGCGCGACAATACGATGTGAACAGCAATCAGGTGTTCGCGTGGCGTAGACTCTATGGCGATGCGAGCGTCGCAACGCCTGGGCCGCAGCTGGTGCCGATCATGGTGACACCGGATCAATCGGTTGAGGGTCCGGCGGGCGCTTCATCCGACGTCATCGA
>DASRQX010000355.1:0-3745 GCA_035696165.1 Acetobacteraceae bacterium
CGGGCATTCGCGGCGTCGGACCGAAGTGGCGCGCCCGGAGAGACTCGAACTCCCAACCCCCAGATCCGTAGTCTGGTGCTCTATCCAATTGAGCTACGGGCGCAGCCAAGCGCGGGGATGTAGCGGACGCCCCCCGAAGCGGCAAGAGGCGCCAAACCCGCCGGTGAGCCGAAGGAAGGCCAGGGCGCCGCCCTCTGGACTCCCGCCAAGGGCGGAGCCCCCTCGCGGGTTTCAGGGCAGCGCCCTGACCTTCCTTCGGCTCACCGGCGGGTTTGGCGCCTCTTGCCGCCTTGGGGCGCAGGTGTTAGTGGCCGGCCGCTTGTGCGGTGGGGCTTTGGCTGATGTCGTCGACGTTTGAGACGGTTGCCGGGATCGTTTCCGAGACCTGCGATATTCCGCGTGAGAAGATCACGCTGGAGAGCCATGCGATCAACGATCTGGGCATCGACAGTCTGGATTTCCTGGATGTGGCTTTCGCCATCGACAAGGCGTTTGGCATCAAGATGCCGCTTGAGCAATGGACCCAAGATGTGAACGAGGGGAAGGTCTCGTCGGACCGCTACTTCGTGATGCAAGGTCTGTGCGCCAACATTGATGCGTTGGTGGCGGCGAAGACGGCCTGATCGCGCCGGATGCGTCTCGAATACTTCCAGATGGTGGATCGGATCAGCCTGCTCGATCCGGCGGCGCGGATTGCGCGCGGGGAGTGTCGGGTGCCGGACGAGAGCCCGGTGTTCGAGGGCCATTTCCCGGGTCATCCGCTGGTCCCGGGCGTGTTGCTGGTCGAGACGATGGCGCAGATTGGTGGATGGCTGGTGCTGGCGACGCTGCGATTCGCCCGCATGCCGTTCCTGGTGCAGGTGAAGGCGGCCAAGCTGCGTGCCTTCGTGGTGCCGGGCCAGGTGCTGGAAGCCGAGGCCAGCCTGATGCATGACGGGTCGGGGTTTGCCGTGGTGGAGGGGCGAATCCAATCCGACGGCAGGTCGGTGGCGGAGGCGGAAATCACCTATCGTGTTGTGCCGTTTCCCAACGAGACATTGCGCGACGAAATGCTGAAGACGGCGCGACGCATCGGTGTGCCGGAGGTATTTTTCGATGCCGCCTGAGCGGGACGCGTCCAACAAGGGCCAGCGGGACGCGTCAAACAAGGGTCAGCCGGACGGGTCGATGACCGGTGGGCGTGACGCGCTGATCACAGGAATCGGGCTGGTGTCCTGTCTGGGCGAGGGCGAGGCCGCGCACTGGGCGGCGCTGGATGCACCGGACGGGTTTCGCCCGGTGGTGGACACGGCACGCTTCGCTCCGTGGATGGTGCATCCGATCGTGCCGCTGGAACTGGACCGGCAGATCCCGAAGCGCGGCGATCAGCGGCAGATGGAGCCGTGGCAGCGGATCGGCGTGTATGCCGCCGGGCTGGCGCTGGAGGCCGCCGGGGTCAAGGGTGACGCTGATCTGCTCGGGCGGACGGACATGATCGTCGCCGCCGGCGGCGGTGAGCGGGACTATGCGGCGGATGCGGCGATCCTGGCGGCGCTGGAAGCGGCGGCCGATCCGGGCGTGCTGCTGAACGAGCGGTTGCTGAACGATCTGCGGCCGACGCTGTTCCTGGCGCAGCTTTCCAATCTGTTGGCGGGCAACATCTCGATCGTTCACGGGGTGGTTGGGTCCTCGCGGACCTTGATGGGTGAGGAGGCAAGCGGGGCCGACGCGGTGCACGTGGCCTGCGCGCGGATCGCCGCCGGGCAGGGCGATCTGATGCTGGTCGGCGGATCGTACAACGCCGAACGGCCGGATGTGCTGCTGCACTACGAGATGGGCGGACTGAACCGCAAAGCGCCGTTTGCCGGGGTTTGGGCGCGCCAGGCCTTGGGTGGCGGGCTGGTGCTGGGCTCGGTCGGCTGCTTCCTGGTAATCGAGAGCCTCGCGCACGCCGCGTCGCGCGGTGCGGAGCCGGTGGCGCGCATCGCCGGCGTGGCGACGGATCGCTGCGGGCGCCGGCCGGGCCAGGCGACGGCGAACGCCACGCGGCAACTCGCCACGATCGCACAGGAGTGGGATCCGGAGGCCGCGGCGGTGCTATCCGGTGCGTCGGGCGCGCCGGCGGCGACCGTTGAGGAGCGGGCCTGGCTGGACGGGCTGAACCTGCCGGTGCGAGCCCTGGCGACGGCACTCGGGCATTCGCTGGAGCCGGCGTTTCCCGCCGCCGTGGCGCTGGCGGCGATGGCGGTGGCCAGGGGGCGCCTGTTCGCGCCGCTGGAGGCGGACGAGGCGGCGATGGCCGGACCATTGCGCCAGGCGCTGGTGACCGGCTGGGGCCATTGGCGTGGTGAGGCCCTGGCTCTGGTGTCGCATGCCTGAGGGGCTGTGGCCTGAGGAGATGTCGCCTGAGGGGATATGTCGCCTGGGGGATGTGGGCTGGGGGGATGTGGGCTGAGGCGGCATGAGGGCCTGAAGGGGTGGAGCCTGAAGCGATGCAGTTTGGAGTGACGGCACACTTGAAGGGAACCGTGCATGGGTGATCGGGACAGCCTCGGCCGGCCGGCGGTGGTTGTGACCGGCATGGGCGTGCTGACCTCGCTGGGTCAGGGGCAGCAGGACAACTGGCGGGCGCTGACCTCGGGCGTATCGGGCATTCGGCGGATCAGCCGGTTCCCGATCGGCGGCCTGAAGACCACCATCGCTGGCACCGTCGATTTCGTTCCGGTGGCGGAGATGTCCGCCCCTGCCCTGTCCGAGCGGATTGCCGAGCTGGTGATCGAGGAAGCGCTGACGGAGGCGGCCATTGGGCGCACCGGCGACTTCCCTGGCCCGTTGTTCCTCGCCTTTCCTCCGGTGGAGATGGAATGGGCGCAGCGGACTGCCTTGGCCGCGGCGGCCGGCGCCAACGCGACCGCTGGTTACGACGACCTGCTGCGCGCGGCGGGGACCGGCAAGTTCACGCAATGGTACGAACGGTTCCTGTTCGGCTCGATCGCGGAACACCTGGCGGACCGGTTTGGCACGAAGGGTTCGCCGCTCGGCACCAACACCGCATGCGCGTCCGGCGGCACGTCGATCCAGCTTGGGATCGAATCGATTCGCCGCGGCGAGTGCGACGCCGCGTTGTGCGTGGGCACCGATGCCTCGATCAATCCGGAGAGCCTGATCCGCTTTTCGCTGCTGTCTGCGTTGTCCACTCGCAACGAACCGCCGGAGAGCGCGGCGCGGCCGTTCAGCAAGGACCGTGACGGGTTCGTGATGGCCGAAGGCGGCGGCGCGCTGGTGATCGAGAGCCTGGCGCATGCCCGCGCACGGGGGGCGAAGGTGCTGGGCGTGCTGGAAGGCTGCGGTGAGCGGGCTGACAGCTTCCACCGCACCCGTTCCTCGCCCGACGGCAAGCCGATCATCGCCTGCATGCGGCATGCGCTGGAGGATGCCGGGATCGCGCCGGATCAGGTCGACTACATCAACGCGCACGGCACCGGCACGCCGGAGAACGACAAGATGGAGTGGCTGGGCGTGTCCGCGGTGTTCGGCGAGCGGGCCGGTGCGATTCCGATTTCATCGAACAAGTCGATGATCGGCCACACGCTGACTGCCGCCGGTGCGGTGGAGGCGATCTTCACGCTGCTGACGATCCAGCACGGGAGATTGCCGCCGACGATCAACTACGACACGCCGGATCCGACGCTGCCCGTGGATTGCGTGCCGAACGTGGCGCGCGATGCAACTGTAACGCATGCGATCTCGAATTCGTTCGGGTTTG
>DASRQX010000356.1:0-6338 GCA_035696165.1 Acetobacteraceae bacterium
CAGGACCTGATCACCGGCGCGCACGGTATGGCCGATATCCTGCGTCGCGCCATGCCGCCGGACTTCTCCAAGCTGCAATCCGAGCTGTGGCCGGCGCTGGAGACGGTCGACATCGCCTTCTTCGGCACCACCGTCGCCGTCTTGCTGGCGGTGCCGCTGGCGATATTGGCGGCACACAACACCTCGCCCGGCCGGCCGCTCTACGCCGTCGCCCGTAGCCTGATCGCCCTTTGCCGCGCCGTGCCGGACCTGGTCTGGGCGCTGTTGTTCGTCACCGCTGTCGGCCTGGGACCGTTTCCCGGCGCGCTGGCGGTGTCGGTTCATTCCGTCGGCATGCTGGGGCGCCTGTTCGCCGAGGTGATCGAGGACATGGACATGGGGCCGGTGGAGGCGTTGACGACGACGGGCGCCAACCGCCTGCAGGTGTTCAGCCATGCCGTGGTGCCTAGTGTCTTGCCGTCGCTGCTGGGCATCGCGCTTTACCGCCTGGATGAGAACATCCGATCATCTCTGGTGCTGGGGTTCGTCGGCGCCGGCGGACTTGGGTTCGAACTGCTGACCGCGATGAACCTGTTTCAGTATCGCACCGTGTCGCTGCTGCTGGTGCTCACGTTCGCCATCGTCATTGTGACTGAGCGCATGTCCGCAGCGTTGCGCAGCCGGATTGGCTGAATCGTTCGGATCGCCGGGAGGCGGGTGGCCACACCGCCATCGCCAGGCGGGGTGCCAGATCGCTGAAGGGCGCGTCCGGTGTCTCGAAGGACCGGCGGGCCCTCTTCGCGTCAAGTTGGATCGGTTCCTCCCGGCGTCGGGAGCGAGCGGAGCGTCCCGTCGATCTCGTCTGGCTTGGAGGTTCGAGCGCCATCACTCAAACTCTCGCCACGCTGAGTTACCGACGAGAAACCTCCCCGAATGCCCTGCAAAATCATCATCGGCCTAATTTCCGATACGCATGGGCTCCTCCGGCCCGAGGCGCTCGACGTTCTCAGGGGTAGCGACGTCATTGTCCATGCAGGGGACATCGGCGATCCGGAGGTCGTGGCCGAGCTGGCTCGCCTGGCGCCGGTCGCGGCGGTCCGCGGAAACGCCGACAGGGGAACCTGGGCTCAATCGATTCCGGAGACAAAGGTACTTGAGGTCGGCGGGGCCGTGCTCTACGTGCTCCACAACATCGAAGATCTCGACCTTGATCCTGCCGCGGCGGGATTCCACGCTGTCGTCTCCGGCCACTCCCACCAACCGCGAATTCGATGGAAGGACGGTGTTCTGCTCGTGAATCCGGGGAGCGCTGGTCCGCGCCGCTTTTCGCTGCCCATCTCTGTCGGCCGTCTTCTCGTCGATGTCGGCAAGGTGTCTGTCGACCTGATCGAAATCGAGCTAAAATCGCGATAGCTCCTCTAATTGGTGCCGGACGATACCCCAGGCGAACGGCATGTCAGGATCAACGGTTGCAGTTGGTAATCCCCATGCACGAACGTCTGCTTCTTGCCGTTGCACTCTCCGAACCAGCCGTTCCGGGTTCGGCCAGATCGCGACCCGCAACGCTGCCAAGCCCGGCGCTGTATTACCCGGCGAAGGCGGGTGGAAGCGGATCTCTGGCGGCACGAGTCGCGAACTGAAATTCAAGACCTCCGGAAACCCGCCACCGCTGCCGCGCGGTCAACGCGGTTCGGCGCCATGTCGCCGCTCAATGCAGCGCCGCCACCCCCGTAACGGGAACACCCGAAGCACCGGGGCGCCGCTCGTTGAGCAGCCGCCGTGCCTCGTCCAGCCGGTCGACGCTGAGATAGGCCTTCAACAACGTGAACTCGATCAGGTCATGCTGCGCACGGCTGCCGCCAATGCGTTCGCTTGCTCCAGCGAGCGGTGCAAGCGCCTCGATCGCCGCGGAAAAATCCCCGCGTTCGAATGCGGCGAAGCCGCGCGACAACGAGGGCAAATAAGAGCCGGACGGGTAACGCCCCTCGTGGGCCAGCGCCTCCATTTGGCGGGTGCGGGCGTCGAGTGCGGCCGCATCGCCCATCACGGCCTGCGCCAGGATGACATGCAGGTCGGCGAGCCCGCTGCCTGGCCGCGGGAGTGCGCTGTTCGCATACTCGTACATCGCGCGCCAGGCGGCGGCGTCGCGCGGATGGCCGGCCAGTTCGGAACGCCACAAGAATGCTGTCGCATCCGACATTCTCTGTTGCGGGCCGCCGCTGTGCCGGTCAAGCGCCATGGCGTCCCGATACAGCCGCGACGCCCCTTCCCAATTGCCGGCCTGAAGTTCGCAAAGCGAGAGGTGCCAGCTCACGTGGCCATGGAAAAATCCATCGCGCGGATAGCTGGCAAGCCAGGGGGACAGGAAGGCCCGGGCCGTGTCCAGATCCCCACTTTCGTAACAAACATGCGCAAACGTGTGCGCCCCATGCGCATTGTTCGGGTTGGCCGCCACCGATCGCTCGATCTTCGGGCGGGCAGCCGCAAGTTGTCCATCCTCGGACAGCGCCATGGCATGATGGGCCAGAAACCAAAAATCGTTACCGTAATGCGGAGCCAGGCTCTCCATTAGCACCGCGATCTGGTGCTTCTGGCCGATTCGGCCCGAGGCGCCTATCAAGCCGTTCGGATTAGCGGCACTGGCGAGCACCAGCGCGTCGCGCGGCCATGCCGTCAGATGCGCGTGCAAGGCGGCGATCGCGGGATCGGTCTGGCCCGCGAATACAAGGTCGAAAAACGCGATATGGCTGGCCTCGCGCGCGGGCAGACCGGCCGCCACCTGCCTGGCGGCCGCCTGCGCCGCGCGCGCAGCGGCAACGTCGCCCTCACGCATCAATACCTGTGCCTTTCCGGTATGGGCCAGGGCGAAACCCGGGTCGGCGGCGATGGCGCGGTCGAAGGCCGCGATCGCGCCCGGGTAGAGCGTCAGTGCCAGTTCGCAGCCTTGAACATAGGCGTCTCGCGCGGCAGCGGAGGCAGTGGACAAGGGAAGGTCGTAGCGGTCCGCCAGCATGATGGATCCTCGGGGCAGGTTTTGCTGAGAAATCATACCGCCCGCATTGACCCTCACGAAAGAGGTTCGCCGGCGGGACGATTGTGGCGGCGATGAGGTGCCAATCATTCCGCCGACCCCAATCCGAACAATGGCCCAATCCGGTCAATCGGTTGTGCTTTCCGAAACCCATGACCGAACTCGACCATGAGGCTCGGGCCCTGATACCAGGCGCTCGAAATGCTGACTCTTCCAGCATGTCGGGCGCCTGGTATCGCGCACGGGGTTGGTGGGGCGGCCGCGCGCCAAACCAAGACTCATGCCAGTGGCCCGACGCCGGCGGAACGGTCAGTCATTAGGGCCACTGGCATGAGTGCCCCTGCGTCAGTGCCAACCGGCACACAGTCCTTCGGTGCTGTCCCATGCCGGACGATCTTGCCGCACCGCCTGTTTGGCTCGCATGATCCGGCCTTCCCACTGATTTGGAACGATGCTGATGCTGTCCTCCAGGACCGCTCTCCTGCTGATCGCCTTTCTTCTGATCTTCGTGCCCTGGCTCTGCCGGCGCTCACCCGCTATCCGGCGGATGGTGCCCCTGGCGGTGATTCAGATCCTGGGTGGTGTGCTGCTTGGGCCCTCCGGCCTCGGGCAAATCGCACCGGGCGCTTACGAAGCGCTGTTCCCAGCCCCGGTTCTGGCAGCAATCAACGGCCTCGCGACGGTCGGCGTGCTGCTGTTCGTGTTCGTGAGCGGACTGTATCTGGACGGGGCGCAACTGCGCGACGGGATGCGGCGGTTGGGCGGACCGGCGGCGGGGAGCATCGGCGTGCCGCTGATCCTGGGGTTCGGAGCAGGGTTCTGGATCGCCTGGACCGTGCCCACCGCCATGGGCCCGCGCG
This sequence comes from Acetobacteraceae bacterium, assembly GCA_035696165.1. Taxonomy (GTDB): domain Bacteria; phylum Pseudomonadota; class Alphaproteobacteria; order Acetobacterales; family Acetobacteraceae; genus Palsa-883. The sequence goes on from DASRQX010000356.1 coordinate 3,871, forward strand.
GCGGTGTCACGACCACCGCGGTAGCCATCGCCATCTGTGTGGCCGTGACGGCGCTGCCTGTCCTGGCAGCCATCCTGCGCGAGTTGGGGCTGATCGGCGGCCGGCTCGGCCAGACCGCGCTGGCGCTGGCGGCCCTGAACGATGCGGCGCTGTGGCTCATGATCGCCGTATTGTTGGCGCTGTCGCGCGGCAGCGCGGAGGGCGCGATCTGGGTGCTCGGCCTCAGCGTAGTGTGGCTGGCGGTGATGCTGCTGGTCGTTCGCCCCTTGCTCGCGTGGGCCGCAGGACGCGGAGCCAATGAGGCCACCGTGCTGGTGGTGTCCCTGAGCGTGGCCTTCGCCTCCGCAGCCTTGGCGGAGAGCTTCGGACTGGGGTACATGATCGGCGGCTTCGTGGCGGGAGCGATCATGCCGGCGCGGAACCGTGCGCCCCTGCTGGGCCAGTTGGAGCGGCTGACCGCGGCGGCGCTGCTGCCCTTCTTCTTCGTTGCCACCGGACTGCGGGCGCTGATCGAGCCGGGTTCGCTGGTCTTCCTCGGCATGTTCGTGCTGCTCTCGTCGGCGACCATCGTCGGCAAGGTGCTGGGGACCGCCGTCCCGGCCCGCCGGAGCGGGGAAAACTGGCCCTCCGCCCTGGCCATGGGCGCCCTGATGCAGACCAAGGGACTGATGGAAGTGGTCGTGCTGTCGGTGTTGCTGGATGCTGGGCTGATCGGCAGAAGCCTGTTCTCGGCCCTTGTCGCCATGGCGATGCTCTGCACGGTGCTCACCGTGCCGATGGTGCGGTGGGCACTCGGCTCGCATCGCATGGTGGACGCCGCCGCGTCCCAGGCCGGAGGGTAAGCCGCGCACCCTCTCCGGTGTTCCGCATCCGGCGCCGAAAACGGGTGCCGTGGCGTCAGCGCATCTTGAGGATCACCACCTGGTCGCTGGCGGGATCCGTGCTTTTGCGCAGGTCCGCCACTTCGCTGGCCGAGACCGGCGGCGCGCGGTTACCCCAGCCGTTGCGGATGAACGTGACCACATCGGCGATCTGCTGATTGGTCAGTTGCGCGCGGTATTGCGGCATCCGATAGGGGGAGGGATTTCCCTTGACGACCAGCGGGGCAGAGCCGTTCAGCACGATGTTGATCAGCGACGAGGGATCCTTGTCCAGAACCGTCGGATTGCCGGCGAGCGGGGGCAGGAAGGGTGGCGCCGCGGCCCCGGTCTCCTTGTGGCAGAACTGGCACTGGAAAGCATAGATCGCCGCTCCTGGCGTGCCGTCCGTCCCTTCAAGCAGCGCCTTTGCCGTGGTGTCGTCGGGGACCGGGGCTTTCTGCTCGGTGCTGGCCGGCAGCGAAGCCAGATAGGTGGCGATACTGTCAAGGTCGCCGTCGGTCAGATAGGGCGTGCTGTTGTTGATGACGTCGCGCATCGAGCCATAGGCCGAGCCGTGCCGGTCGTGGCCGGTCTTGAGAAATTCGACGATCTCGGACTGCGACCAGCCACCCAGCCCGGTGGCGAGGTTCTGGCGCAGGCTGGGGGCGTACCAGCCATCGAGATTGGCGCCGGCCAGGAAGTCCGGGCTGCCGGCATCGAGCGCTTTTTCCGCGAGCGTCCAGCCGCGGGGCGTGTGACAGGCGCCGCAATGGCCGAGACCCTCGACCAGATAAGCGCCGCGGTTCCACTGCGCATCCTTCTGCGGGTTGGCGGTGAAGCCGGTGCCGCCACCGAACAGTGCGTTCCAGATCGCCAGCGGCCAGCGCGGGCTGAGATAGGCGGGAATCTCGCTCTGTTGGTTAACTTGGTGCACCGGCGGCACCGCGCGCATGAAATAGTCGTACAGCGCCTGCACATCCTCGTCGGTCAATTTGGCGTAGGACGGGTAGGGCATCGCCGGGTACAGGCGACGGCCGTCCTTCGCCACGCCGCCTCGCACCGCGCGGCCGAAATCCTGCACCGTGTAGGTGCCGATCCCGGTTTCAATGTCAGGCGTGATGTTGGTGGCGAAGATGGCGCCGAGCGGCGTGCCCATCTTCAGTCCGCCGGCGAAGGCCTTGCCGCCCGGCGCAGAGTGGCAGGCCACGCAGTCGCCGGCGCGTGCCAGATATTCGCCGCGGGCGGTGCTTCCCGCGCTTTGGGCGTGCGCGGGGACGGCAAGCAGCAGGCTCGCCAGCAAGGCCGCCAGAACGGGCATCCGGACCATGGGACGCCGGCTCAGGCGGTGCTCGACAGATCCTGATCCTTCAACGGCAGGCTGCGGACGCGCTTGCCCGTGGCAGCGAAGATGGCGTTGGCGAGGGCCGGCAGCACAGGCGGCAAGGCCGGCTCGCCGAGGCCAGTGGGCGGGTGGTCGGTGACCAGGAAATGCACCTCGACCGGCGGGGCCTGGCGCATGCGCAGCGGCAGCACGCTGTCGAAGTTGCCCTCCACCACCCGGCCGGCCTTGATCGTCAGGCCCTGGCCCAGGGCCTGACTGATGCCGTC